>NZ_CP041025.1:300000-525000 GCF_006385135.1 Paremcibacter congregatus | reverse complement strand
AGTTGAGTTGATCTTGTGTGCATCACGCCCAATCACAAAAAAAATACCGCATCTTGCAATGCACCATCATCTCGCTACTCGAGCGCAACACGATCAAAGACCTGATCCTGTTCATTACTTAAAACTCAAATAAGTTTTATAGTAAACAACAGTCCAGGAATTAACAGACCGCTGCCTACATCTCTCTTTCAATCTACAATGTCAAAGAACAAATCGGACGTTGCCGCCCCCGCTATCTAAAGCGCAAAACAACACCGCAAGGCCCGATCTCTATCCCCTCTTCCGAAGCGATAATCACTGGCCCCCGCCGTGTTGGTGAAGCGGGTTATAGAAGCAACAACACACCTTGTAAACAGGAAAAATGATTTTATAATAACTTTTTTCGCAAACCAAACAAAACTGCCGTTTTGAGCAGCTATCCTCCCCTCTGTTCTCGTCGACATATCCCCGAAACAAGCGACAAAGGCAATCGCCTGTTCGAATCCCGCGCCGCCTTTCAGGACATGCAGCATCATCGCCACTGACACCACAGGGAATAGGATTAAACATTTATAAAAAGAACCAGGTTAAAATAATGGTCCCTTGACAGTAGATCCGTCGTCATTAAACACATGAGAGTGATATAATCAGGATATCCGCGACAGAAAGACAGGAAACGTTGCCGAATACGGAACAGGGTAAATTGTTGGATTTTTTCCTCGGGAACCGGGCTGAGATGCAGGGCTTCCTGATGAAACGCCTGCGCAGCGCCGAAGATACCGATG
Organism: Paremcibacter congregatus; assembly: GCF_006385135.1. GTDB lineage: Bacteria > Pseudomonadota > Alphaproteobacteria > Sphingomonadales > Emcibacteraceae > Paremcibacter > Paremcibacter congregatus. The sequence goes on along the minus strand of NZ_CP041025.1, from coordinate 524,236 downwards.
ATATCCTGCAGGAAATTTATTTGCGGATCGAGAAATTTACCGGAGAAGAAGATATTATGAACAGCCGCGCCTTTGTCTATCGGATCGCCAATAATCTGGCCATCGACAGAATGCGACAGAGAACGCGCCACAGAAATCATCACAGTGACGGCGAAGATACCTGCGCCGAGATTGCCGCGCCGCTGCCGCCTGCCGACCAGATCATCTATGGCCGGTCCCGTCTGAAGTTTCTTCAGGAGGCGCTCGGCAAGCTGTCGGAAAAGCAACGCACATGCTTCATACTGCACCGCTGTGACAAGATGACTTACAAGGAAGTTGGCCAGAAAGTCGGACTTTCCGAAAGCATGGCGAAGAAGCATGTGATCAAGGCTCTGGCCCATTGCCGAAAATATATGAGAAAAATTGAAGGATAAGTTAAACGCATTGCGTATTAAATATGTTACTTTACCCCGCAAGAGCGCTAATTAAAATAAAATAACCATGACCGATACGGAAAAAAACATAAATCGCATTATCGACGAGGCCGCAGAATGGTTTGTCCTTATCGAGGCCCGTGACGCCACCGATAAAGACAAAGCCCGGTTCGCCGAATGGCTTAATGCGTCGCCGCTGCATGCGCGGGAATATGCCGAAGTGTCCGGCCTGTGGGATGAAGCAGCCCTTTATGGCCGCGAGCTGGACCCTGCTCCGGCCGTCGTTCAGCTGTATCCCGACAGAAAAGCCACCCCGGGAACGCCGAAAAAGCCCGCCTCTTTGTGGTCGGAATGGCGCAAACTGGCTGCCGCGCTTGTGGTAGGCATTCTCGTGACCACGGCCGCTGCCTACCTGCTGTTTCCTCAACAAGGTACAGATATTACCATCACGGCCCCGCAAAGTTTTCAGACCGCAAAGGGTGAAAGCCGGCGGTTTCGCCTGGAAGACGGCTCCTTCGTTCAGCTTAATACAGACAGCCGCATTGAGGTGTCCTTCACCGACGGTTTCCGGGAACTGACCCTGAAACAAGGCGAAGCCTTCTTCGAAGTCGCCCCCAACCCACTGCGGCCGTTTATCGTCGCCGTTGATACAACCCGGGTTCAGGTCGTCGGCACCCAGTTCAATGTCAACAAGCGTCTGGAAAAGATTGAAGTCACCGTTCTGGAAGGTAAAGTGCGGGTTTCTGAACAACCGCCCCAGCAGTCGGAAAAATGGATCGCCGACCTGACAAAGGGGGAACAGGTTGTGACCCGCCCCATGTCCCTGATGAACAATACCGCAATGAAATCCCTGATCGCGAAGCAGGACCATTTGAATTTGAAGGCGATCCTGTCCTGGCGTGATAACAAACTGACGTTTGACAACCGCGACCTTCGGGATGTGGTCGAAGATTTTAACCGCTATAATGATCTGGTGCTGGTTCTGGCCGACCCGTCACTCAACCGGATCAAGGTCAGCGGCACTTTTAACCCCAATGACCCCGAGAGCTTTGCCAAGAGCATTGAGCGCATTGCTCATATACGTTCACAAGCCACACAGGACGGTCGTATTGTTTTTTACAAGGAGCTGGAATAGGGTTTAAATAGAATAAGGCGCCGGTTTTCCGCGAACAAGCCATCGCCCAGATTTACTTACACAACCATCTCTCGTATAATAAAATAATTCCGAGAGTTGTGTAATCGCGGGAGGAAATGAGTTTGTCTATTTCTAAAGTGTTACTGGTCTCTCTGGCCAGTACGCTTTTTGTGCATCAGGCACAAGCCGATCAAAAACGTTTTATCTTTGATATAAGGAACCAGTCCTTAAGTCAGGCTTTGCTTCGGCTTGCGCAGATGACAGGGATTCAGTTGCTTTATATCTCTGACATTGCCCAAAATGTCAGGGCCCCCTCCCTTATCGGCATTTATTCCGCCGAGGAGGCTTTGCCAATTCTGCTGCAGGACTCAAACCTGGAAGCAATTTTCATTAACGAGAACACTATTATTGTCAAAGGACCAACGCCCCAGGATGACGCGCAAATTGCCGCGCTTGGCCTTTCGGACAATTTCGGCGACCATGACGTCGACGTCATACAGGACTATCAAGAAATCACCGGAGCGGACCGCTATAAATTCATGGAAGAAATCATCACAACCGGACAGTTGGTCAAATATCCTGATTTTCATTCCTCCAGCCCGACCATCGCCCTGCATTATCAGAATTTCTCCAGTAACGGCGACCTGACCAATGATGAAATTCTCAATGTCCTGCCCCAGATCATTCCCCATGCAACACCCAATACAAACAACAGCGGCACAAACGACGGCTCATCCACCGTAAACCTGCGCCACCTCGGTATCAGCCGCACCCTGGTTCTCCTGAACGGGCGCCGCCTGCCCGGAGCCAACATGAGCGGCTATGCAGATATCAGTATGATTCCTTCTTCCCTGATCGACCGCATAGATATTGTCACAGGGGGCGCTTCTGCCATATATGGCTCGGGCGCTATCGCCGGCGTAGTCAACTTCATCCATGACAATCACGCCAAGGGTCTTAACGTGAGGGCACAAGCTGGCATTTCTGAGCTGGGGGATGCCGAACAATTCAGCCTGAGTACGGCCTATGGCCAAAGTTTCGCCAATGACAACGGCCATTTTTCTCTGTTTGCAGAATATAACAAGCGGGGCAGCTACACCGAAGGCGATCGCGATATATCGAAAAATAGCACACATGTTTCTAACGGCAAGATTGTCGAGACCGGCGCCAATACAGTACCCGGCGGACGATATACCTACAGCGGCACGAGTAAAGACGTCTCTCCTGATGCAATATCACCTGATCTCCTGCCTTGGTTCCAGGAGAATTTCCCCGTCAAGGATAATGGCGATATAATCGTCAACCGCCTGATCCGCTTTACGCCCGACGGCAAGCCCCTGCCCTTCATCTTTGAAGATCATAACATCATCCTGAGTGATTACATATATCTGCAGAACCCCTATCAACGGGCCAGTTTTTTTGGCTTCGCCGACTATCAGATCGCCGAAGACCTGACTTTTTTCTCTGAGGTTTCTTATACTTATAGTTACCATGACAGGCTACTCGCCCCCTACAGTCTCAGTAATCTCTATATCTCCGAAAGTCACCCGAACATCAGCCCCGAGTTTGCTGAGGTGGTTCGCCTGCTGGAAGGTGAAGATCCAGACAACCGCATCAGGGTAAGAACACGAATCCCAGAAGGCGGCAGCAGAAGATACACCCAAAACCGCCATTATGGCCGCCTGGTGTCCGGCCTCAAAGGGCAATTGAGTGCAGCATGGGATTTCGAAGGCTACATCAATTATGGCCTTTTGCGCAGACAGCGCATTCACAGGAATGGCTATTCAAGAATTAACCTCCAAAATGCCCTCGGCTGTCCGATCAGTTCAAGCGACACAAACCTTTATCCTGACGACTGCCCCGAGGAACTGCTTTTCCCGGACGGCGTTCGAATCAATCCGTTTGGAGCAGGTAACATATCAGACGAGGAAATCAAATATCTGCAGGGAACACCCCTGATCAGCCACGTCAAGACCGACCAGCTCAGCGCGGCCTTTCACCTCACAGGTACCGTGAACCATTTTCTCGCCGCTACCCCGATATTGATCGCTACCGGTCTTGAATACCGTTACGAGAAAGCCAGCAGAGACGTTGATCCTCGGCTTGGCACAGGTGAAATGATTGGTTTTAATGAGGAAATCGGGTACACAGGATCTTTCAATGTGCAAGAGGCTTTTGCCGAGGTAGGCATCCCCCTCTTAGCGAACAGACCTTTCTTTCATAAACTAGACTTTACCGGCGGCGTGCGGCTGTCTCACTATTCCACCGCGGGAAATGTCCTTGCCTGGCGGGTCGGCCTGAATTGGAAAATCATAGAAGGTCTGCGTCTACGCGGCGAATTCCAGCGCGCCGTCCGCGCCCCCAGCATCCACGAACTCTATCGGAAATCGGCGGAAGGTTTTCCGGATTTCATCGACCCCTGCGCCGGGGCAATCGGCGAGGTCGAAATTTTCTGCCATGACCTCGGCGTTGCCGACGTCTCACAACTCCGCACAGGCCAACATCAGGTCAGTTCCTTCTCCTCCGGCAACATAGAACTTCAGGAAGAAGTTTCCAACACCTATACGGCCGGGATCATGTGGAATCCGTCAGTGATCCCAAATTTGATCCTGTCGGCGGATTATTACGACATTTCGCTCGACAACAGTATTTCCCCACCCTCACCGACGGATGTCGCCAATCTGTGCATTGCCTCACGAGATGTCACCAGCCTCCACTGCCAATCAGTTACCAGAGATTCGAGAGGCAGGGTCACCCGTATAGATCGTCAGTATGATAACCTGCTGATCAATCGTCGCACCGGAATTGATCTTGAAATTAACTTTGGATTCAAGCTTGAAGAAATTGGCTTCAAACCGAACAGCGGCAGCATAGATATGCGTTTAATGGGCGGCTGGATACTTTCTTCCGAAGACCAGGCGTCACAAAACGCTCCCTTAATTGATTGCGCCGGCTACGTAGATGACGCCCTGTGTGGACGAGCAATCCCAGAATTCAAATCTATCTTCTGGCTGACCTACAAACAGAAAAACCTTCAAACGACTCTGCGTTGGCGTTGGCTTTCAAGACTAACCGATGGCATCTTGTTACATGACCCCACGGCACAGCCGGTCATTCCACATGTTGCGCCCTATCATTATTTCGACCTTCTGGGTAATTACAAAGTTTCGCATAATCTCGAGGTTTATGGTGGTATCCGTAACCTTACTGATAAACAACCGCCTCTTATTGAATCTGAGGTTGGCGCCGGCACCGACCCTGCCACTTATGACACCCGCGGTCGTTTCTTCTTCTTGGGAATTAATAAATCTTTCTAATTCAAATAGATAATAAAAACACTTCTCGAATCCCGAAAATAGTGGTGCCTGTTCTCTTGCCCTCCGACGTCATAGAAAAACCAAGAAAAAAAGCACTTGGTATTTCAACCACGAAGGGAAGAAAAATGAAAAATAAATTCCGAGGAACCTCCTCATGCCTGGCGCTGATGATCGCCTTGTCAGGCAGCACTGTATTCGCGCAAGACGCCGCGCAGACCAACGGCAGTGCCGCTGATGCACCAAAACTTGAACTTGATGAAGTGGTGGTCACCGGCTCGCGCATCAAACGCAGCAACCTGTCCAGTCCATCACCTGTAACCATTATGGACCGCTCAGAACTCAACATCACCGGCGTGGAAGATGTGGGTGATTTGTTGGCGGAACTGCCATCCGTTGATACCAGTTACAACGCCTCTACATCATACGGCTATATCAATATCTCAGGGCTTAGCCAATATAATCTCCGCTCTCTCGGGTCCACCAGAACCCTTGTGCTGGTGGATGGTCGGCGCATGGTCGGCGCTCGTCATGGCGGTACCGCCATCGACACCAACGCCATTGCCACAGATATGATCGAGCGTGTCGAGACCATGACAGGTGGCGCCTCTGCCATTTATGGTTCCGATGCGATTGCCGGGGTTGTGAACATCATCACCCGTGAAAATTTTGAAGGCTTCAAGGTTCGTGGTGAATATGGCTTCACCGAAGACGGCGGGCGGGAAAGATATCGCGCATCCGGTATTGCCGGCGGCAATTTCGCCGATGGTCGCGGTAACGCTGTGATCGCTCTTGAATATGTCAAGAAAACCCCTGTATATTCACGTCAACGCGAATGGGCCGGAGATTGCAACTATAATGAAACCACTTCCCAAGAAACCGTCGACACGCGTGCACTTGGTGGATATACCCGTCTGCGCTGTACTGACGTCAGCACCTATATTGACGGCATCCGCCTTAATGGTGGTCGTCAATGGTATGATCGCGACGGCGGTTTCCATACAGAAGCCGACACAGGTATCCGCCTGACAACAGGCGGAAGCTACACACCTGGTTCTGGAAATGGCGGCGGTATTTCACAATGGTATGATCGCTATACACAGTTGCAGCAATATGGATTCGATTTCGTTAAGGAAGCCTACCAGATCTACGCACCTTCTGAACGTTTCATGATTTCCACCAAAGGACGTTATGAAATTAACGAAAGTATAGAAGCCTATATGTACGGCTCTTGGGCTTCAGCAGACCTGCGCAATCAGACATCACCAGACACTTTGTCAGATAGCGATGTAGACAATTATTTCCGCTACGGCCTTTCTGAAGATGGTGAGAAGCAGCGTGTAGAAGGTATTTTCCACGACAATCCATTTGTAACGGATGAAATGCTTCTGGCGGACGGTCAGGATCTAGCGGATATTGATCCGACTGACTACTTCAATTTCCGCAAACGCTTTACCCAAGTCGGACCGCGCTCTACGGATAACCTGCGTGACACAACCCGCATCGTGGTCGGTGCCCGCGGTACCATCTTTAAGGACTGGGATTATGATATCGGCTACACTTGGGGTAGAACTTTACAAACCCAGGTCGAAAAAAATCAGATCCACTTCCGGAATGTTGCCGCAGCTCTTGATCTGGAAGAAGTTCCTGTCAGTGATGCCAACCCAACCGGCTTCCAATGCGCGGACCCCGAAGCCCGTTCACACGGTTGTGTGCCTGTAGATCTGATCAGCAAAAACGGTTTAACAACCGAAATGCTGCAGTGGATCACTGGCACCGAACATTTCCGCAGCATCAACTTGCAACAAACCATTGCCGGCCATATCACAGGCAATCCTATTGAGCTTCCTGCGGGCGAGCTTGGTATTGCGGTCGGATTTGAACATCGCCGTGAATCCAATGAGGTCTTCACTGATACACTGACCCAGAATGGTCTAGACGGATTCTCCGCCGTGCCGAACAATGGTGGTGCCTACAATGCGACCGATTTCTATGGTGAAATCTTTGTCCCACTGCTGAGAGATGCTCCAATGGCGCGGTCCCTGGATGCTTCTGCTGCTGTTCGGGTTGCCAATTACAGTCATCAGAATATCGGTAGTGTAACCAACTATAACTTCTCATTGGACTGGGCGCCAATCGAAGATATTAGGTTCCGTGGTGTGTTCGCTCGCGCCACCCGGGCACCAGATATCCGCGACTCCTTCTCTTCTGCACGCGGAACAAGCTTCAGCTTCTCCCAAGATCCTTGTGATGGTTTGCGCGCCGATGGTTCCGGTGTACAAGACCGTTTCAGCGCCGGTTGTTTGGCCGACGCCAATGTCGTCGCCAACATTCCAGGTGGCGGAGCCTTTGAAGGGCTTGACGATGAACGCGATCGTGCGTCCAACCGCGGCAACCCCGGCATCCAGCCGGAAACTGCAGATACCTACACATTGGGTGCTGTAATCACACCGACTGCTTTACCGAATTTCTCCATGACCATTGATTATTATAACATCAAGGTTGATGGGGCGATTACGACACCGGCCCGTCAGGATATCCTGGATTGGTGCTATAGCGGAACAGATACAAAATGGTGCGACGAAATCACCCGCCAGGATGCCGGACAGATCTTCACGATTAACAGCTACCCCATTAATGCCGAAACCTTCAAGGTTTCAGGTATTGACGCGGAAGTTAAATATCGTCTCGACCTGGACGACCAGTTCGATGTTCCCGGTGTTGTAAATTTCAAACTTCTGTGGACACGTCAGTTGACCAACTACAGAAACTATTCACAGACCGATGACGCCGGCAATGTCAGCATCATCAAGGATGATTATATTGGTGAGGTTGATGTACCGAAAAACCGGGCCCGCTTTAGTGTTAATTATGCCAATGGACCATACTATGTCTCCTGGCGTACGACTTATCGCGGATCAGTAATCACCGATGATAATTTCGCTGATGCTTTTGAGGCTTCCGGAGATACAGAAGGTGCTGCAAAATATCTTAAGATTGGGGACCGCTTCTACCACAATCTTTATCTGCGCTACTCATTTGGAGACGATGAACAATATCAAGTTTACGCAAATGTCGATAATGTTTTCAACAGCAAGCCTCCTTTCATTCCGGAAGGTGTCGGGGGCTCCTCCAGAACCCAGAGTTATACAGGTTATTATGATGGCCTGGGCCGGAACTTCAAGATTGGTATGAAAATCTCATACTAATACAATTCATATTCAATCCAGGGAAGGCCTTTCGGTCTTCCCTGACCTCCCCCGTTTTCCCCTTCACTATGTTCTTAATTTTCATCGGAGCTTGCCATGTTTTATGTGCGAACCACGTTACTGTTTGTCCTCAACATAGCTTTTATACTTATCGCTATACTTACTGCCCGAGCGACCGAAGTTCCCGGGTTAAACAACAAGAATCTGATCAAAGAAGGTATGCCGGATACGCCAGAGGCCTATCAGGAAACCAACCGTGGTTTTGTTTATTATTCAAGTAACTCATTTCTCGCCTGGGAAAATGATCGTCGCATCCTGATCAATAAGAAAAAACAACTTCACCGCCTTAAAGGACCTCTCGCCAAAACCGAGCAGCTTACTTTCTTCACCAAAAAAAGTATTGGCGCGGCCTCCCCGATAAAATATCTCGGAGACGACGGCTTTCTCATCAAACGTGACAGTAATGGTGATGAATATAATCAATATTATTTTATGGATCGTCTGACACGGAAAAGCATCCAACTCACAGACCCCGCCTACCGTTACAGGAGCGCCCTTGTTACACGAGACGGAACGCGTCTCATTTTCTCACGGTCACTGGGCACAAGCAGCATAAAAAGTGTGTCAAGCCTGTCCCTTGTGAAGGAAGGCGCGATTGAGACCAAACTCTTTGAAACAAAAAACACTTTTACACCTCTTGATAGTCTACAGGATGGCAAGACCATTCTGCTTCGCCAATATGTCTCCAATAGTGAAAGTTACCTTGTTCTCCTCAATAGCGAAACAGGGGCTCTTGATTACCTGACTGCTAAAAACCAGAAGTGGGCCTTTAAGGATGCTGTGGTGACGAAGGATGGTAAAGGATTGTATTTAATTTCCAACATGGGCAGTGATGTCGCCAACCTTCGCTATATGGACTTAGACACCCGCAAAATTTATTTTGTCGCTCAACAAATAATATGGCCGATAAAAAATATAACATTGTCGCCAGATGGAAGAAAACTCGCCATTGTTAGCAATCAGCATGGCCTGAACAAACTATACTTTCTGAATACAAGAACCAATAAACTTGATCACCCTGAAGGCAAGACGGTTGGCATCATCTCACGTCTTACATTCAGCCCGGATAGTAAGAAGGTGGCCATGAATGTCAGCCACCCCCTTTTTCCCCGGGATATTTTTGTATACCACCTCAAAAAAGACAAGCTGGTAAAATGGACAGAAAGCCGCAACAAATCAACACGCCATGTCAAACTCTCCATGCCGAAACTTGTCTTTTATAATAGTTTTGATAATCTCACCATTCCTGCATATATCTACAGCCCCCTGCCCGAAAATAAAAAATACGCCAAAAGTCCGGTGATCATCACGCTGCACGGTGGGCCAGCCAGTCAACATAACCCTAGCCTGTCAACGAAAACCCAATATTATGCCAACCGCATGGGCATCACCGTCATCGCACCGAATGTCAGAGGATCAGATGGCTATGGCAATCATTATGTCAGCCTCGATAACGGGTATAAACGGGAAGACAGCGTCAAGGATGTCGGAGCGCTCCTCGACTGGATCAAGACACAGCCGGGTCTTGATGAAGATCGCGTCATGGTCATCGGCGGCTCTTACGGCGGCTATATGGTGCTGGCGTCCCTGATGCATTACGGCGATCGTCTGAAAGCCGGAATTGACCGGGTCGGCATCAGTCAATTCACGACCTTTCTGAAAAATACCGCCGATTATCGCGTTGATCTGCGCCGGGTGGAATACGGGGATGAACGGGATCCCGACATGCGGGCTTTCCATACAAAAATCTCCCCCCTTAACAACGCCCATAAAATCACCAAGCCGCTGTTCGTGGTTCAGGGGCAGAATGACCCCCGCGTCCCCGCCTCGGAAGCCCGCCAGATCGTCGACGCGGTACGACAGAACGGCGTCCCCGTCTGGTATCTTCTGGCCAGGAATGAAGGCCACGGTTTCAAGAAAAGCAAGAACAGTCGCTTTTTGAACCGGGCCGTCATCAGCTTTATCCGCACCTATCTTCTCGACGAAAAAGTGCCTGGATAACCTGACACCATCCGACGTCCGCCGAACAGACCTGATGGCCTTAGGAGGTTTGTTTCGCGGGCGTCAACTTGGCTCCCGCCCCCGCCTTGCGATAAAGGTGCCAGGTCGCATAGCCGGTAACCACCGTCACCAGAAGCAGCGATACCGCCACGCCTATATTCCCGTAAATAAGGTTGCCAACCGCAAACATGGCCCCGTAGATCGCGGCGGTGGAAAACAATGTCGCATAAATGCCATGACGAATTTCGCCGTCCGCGCCTTTGATGTCTTCCTTGAATGTCGCCAGTGTCTCGGCGCTGGTGTTGCGGGTCATCAGGGTAACGCTGACCCAGCCGACAGTGGTCAGGGCGACGCTGTAAACCATCCGTTCCCAGCTTTCCAGGGAGATCAGGAAATCACCAAAGCCCGTGCCAGCGCCAAACAGGCGATGGCCGAACTGGAAAAACATGCTGATCAGGAAGGACAGAACCATGGCGGCCACCTCGCTCCAGACATTGATCCGCGTCCAGAACCAGCGCAGCAGGAAAAGTAACCCGGTGCCTGCGCCGATCGACAGCAAAATCTGGAAGGCCTGCAGGGCGCTTTCCAGCACCAGCGACATAAAGCCGGCAATCACCATCAGCACTACGGTCATCACCCGCCCCATAAACACCTGACGGCGTCCGGAAGCGTCCGGATTGATAAAGCGCAGGTAGAAGTCATTGACGTAATAGGAGGAGCCCCAGTTCAGGCTGGTGGAAATGGTCGACACATAGGCCGAGGCCAGCGACGCCACCACGATGCCCAAAATCCCGTGAGGCAAATAGGTCAGCATCCCGGAATAGGCCAGGTCATGGGCGATCAGGCCCTTGTCCACGTCGGGGAAGGCCGTCTCGATACTGGCCAGATCCGGATAGACAATCAGGGACGCCAGCGCCACCAGAATCCACGGCCATGGCCGCACGGCATAATGACAGAAATTAAAGAAAGCCGAAGACGCCACCGCATGGTTTTCATTTTTGGCCGCCAGCATGCGCTGGGCGATATATCCGCCGCCGCCCGGCTCCGCCCCCGGATACCAGGCGCTCCACCACTGAACCACCAGCGGGATCAGCAACAACGGCACATAATGTTCCGGATTGCCAAGGTCCGGCAATATGGAAATGCTGCCCACCACGTTGGGATGGCTCAACAGGTTGTCCAGACCACCGACCGCCGGATGATTGACCGCGAAATAGGCCGCCAGCAGAGAGCCTGTCATCGCCAGGACGAACAGCAGCATATCGGTGATCAACACCCCGAGAAACCCGCCAGCCGCCGAGAAAATCACCGTCAGCAGACCTGCGCCGATGACAATTTCAGCCGGGCTCAACCCCAGCATGACACTGCCGATCTTGATCGCCGCCAGAGTCACATTGGCCATGATCATGATATTGAAAAAGAACCCGAGATAAAGCGCCCGGAACCCGCGCAGAAAACGCGCCGCCTTACCGCTGTATCGCCGTTCGTAAAATTCAACATCGGTAGTGACGCCAAGCCGTCGCCATAATTTGGCATATACAAAAGTGGTCAGCATGCCGGTGATCAGAAAGCTCCACCAGACCCAGTTGCCGGACACCCCATTGGTGCGCACGATATTGGTGACAAGATTGGGTGTATCGGCGGCAAAGGTCGTCGCCACCATGGACGTCCCCAACAGCCACCAAGGCATATGTCGTCCACCCAGAAAATAGGATGCGCTGTTGGCCGACGCCCTTTTACTGACCCAAAAACCAACCAGTAACGTGGTGGAAAGCACCGTGATGATGATCCCCCAGTCCAATGCTGACAACTGCATGCTAAATCCTCATTCCCTATGATTTACGACATTATATTATATTTTTTTAAAAACTTTTTTCCCGCCAATCCAGGTGCCCTGAATCGTCCGGTCATCCTTCATCAGAATAAAATCCGCTGCTCCCCCGACTGTAAGTCGTCCACGGGTCTGATCCTGACCCAAAAATTCCGCAGGGTAGAGTGACGCCATCCGCAGAGCCTCCTCATATTCAATCCCCAGATAGGTGACGGCATTTCTCACCGCGGTCGTCATATCAAGATGCGACCCCGCCAATACCCCATCGCCATTGGCCAGGCGGTCGCCATCCCGGAAAATCAATTCTCCAAAGAAAGGAAAACTTTCTTCTTGTGTGCCAATCAGCGACATGGCATCGGTCACCAGCATCATTTTGCCTTTGGGTTTGGCGTGATGAGCCAGACGGGCCGTGCCGGCATGCACATGATGCCCGTCGAGAATAATGCCACACCAGCTGTCCGGGTCCAGAAGCGCCGCCCCGACCATACCCGGGTCACGGGAATTCAGCCGTGACATGGCATTGAACAGATGGGTAAATCCGGTGGCCCCGGCGGCCAACGCCGCCTGGGTGGTTTCATAATCGGCATTGGAATGCCCCAGGCAGACCTTCACCCCGAGACCAACCAACACGGCAATCACATCGGGCGCCACCGTTTCCGGGGCCAGAGTGATCATCTTGTCGCCCAAGTCGTTGCGTGCATAGACGATCAGTTCCTGTTCCGACAATTCCCGGATATGATTTTCAGGATGGATGCCTTTACGCGCCCCGGCAAGATGGGGTCCTTCGAAATGAATCCCGAGAACCCCGGGCAGATTCTGCGCAAGCGCCACCGCCACGGCATCCGCCGCCTGCTGCATCACCGCGATATCATCGGTCACCAGGGTCGGCATAAAACCGGTTGTCCCGAACGCGGCATGGGCCGCCCCCATGACCTTCAGCGTTTCCAGGTCAGGCGCATTATTGAACAGATACCCGCCACCACCATTGACCTGAACATCGACAAAACCCGGCGCCAACATACCATGCAAGCGTATTTCTTCCGCCCCGGCGCAGCCTTCAAACGCGACAATCCGACCGTCTGACACCGTGACAGGAACATCCTGCCGCAGGGTCTCGCCATCAAAGATATGGTCCGCGATATAGGTTACGCTCATTTTTACCTTGTCCTCGTTACTTTATTCAATCCCGGGGGCGCATCGGGGTTTACCCCGCGCGCCAAAGCGATTTTTTCCACATCCAGATAAAACCGCTGCAACAGCAGCAACGGCGCCAGCCGGGGATGAACATCGGCCATAACCTGATTCAGGTGAACCAGATCGGCACCGCGTCGTTTCATATCCTCGATCTGTTCTACATGGGCGGCTTCCGCTTCATCCTTCACCAGCACATCCAGTATGGTCAGTTTTGTTTCCACCAGGGTAACCGGCCCATGCAGAAATTCCGCGCTGCTGAAGGATTCTGCATGAATGCCACAGACTTCTTTCAATTTAAGAGCTATTTCCCGGGCGATACCATACCCCAACCCTCGGGCCAGGACCACACAATCATCCACGCCTTTAAAATCTTCCGGTGTAAGTTGCGCCGGACTGTCAATTGCCTTTTCCAAGTATAGAGGCAAATGCGTCAGAGCTTCAAGCAACTCGGCATTTTTCGTCCATTCCGCCACCAGATGTATAATGGCGCTTAAGGTCGTAAGGAAGCTTTTGGTGGCCGCCACCGCTTTTTCAGGACCGGCTTTCAATGGCACCACCGCATCGACGATATCTCTCAATGGCGAGGTTTCATCATTCACCAGCGCCACACAGAAGGCGCCCGCCTGCTTGGCCATTTCAGCCTGGGCAAGGATATCCGGGCTGCGGCCTGATTGTGAAATCACAATGACCAGCGCCTTAGACAAATTCTGCCGCCGCCCATATAGACCGGCGATAGACGGCATGGCGGAAGCGGCCGGGCGGCCGGCTTCAATACCGACCAGATATTTGGCGAAGACCCCGGCGTGATCCGAAGACCCCCGCCCGACGGTCATTACCAGCTGAGGATTGAACTGCCGGATCTGCGCCCCAAGCTCCGCCATTAAATTCCTGTTTTCCTGCAACTGCTGAAGAATACGGGCCGGGGCTTCCCGCGCCTCTAGCTGCATGATGGTTTTTGTCATCTCCGTCGTCTCTTCCATTAAATTCGTCTGCATTTTCTATACCGCCTCATGGTAGCCGAACAGCTCTTCATGAGCATAATATACAGCCCCGACTTCCGGCGGATCGAGTGGCGGTGAAAAACGCGCTGCAACATCCTTGTCGAGCCAGCGCATCATCCGTTCGGTCAGACCACCGATCATCGACAGGCGCGGCGGATTGCTGTCGAGCAGCTTGTCGCTGATTGCCTTGATATAATCGGCCGCCTCCCGCAGGATGGCCTGGGCCTGAGCATCATCATGATCCGCGGCTTCAAACACCAGCGGCGCCAGCTTGGCATAAACCCGGGACGATACCCGTGACATTTTTTCGACCACTTCCAGATCCGTCTTGCAGCCAAGATGCTGCATAATCCGGTCAGTGAGGTAAGAATGTTCCAGCACCCCGTCAAGCGCCAGCAACGTGACCTTCAATCCTTCCAGTCCGAGCCAGGCGCCGCTGGCCTTGTCCCCATGCGGGAAACCATGCGCCCCAAGAATATGGGTCTTGCCCTTGACGCAGGAAATCCCGCAGGATCCCGTACCGACTATAATCACCGCCCCGTCCGCTCCCTGATGCGCCCCGATGCAGGCGACATGCAGGTCGGTTGTCAAAAACATTTTTTTGAACGGATGATCCCAGTTTGACATGGCCGCGCTGCAGGTCGGCAGGTTCACCCCTGCAAGTCCGACCCCTGCAATCAGGTTTTTCATATCGCTTTCGGGCAGCCCCGCATCTTTCAGGGCCGCCGCCGTGGACGCAACAATCGCTTCCTGGGCTTCTTCTATTCCATGCAGCGGGTTGGCGGGTCCCGCCAGACCTTCTCCCCGCAGACTGAAGTCCGAAGAAACCAGACGGGCCCGGCATTTGCTCGCCCCCCCGTCAATGCCGATAAAATACTGATTATGTTCTGCGCGGCTAATGATCACAGTCATTCCTCTTAAATCTTCTTTTGTCCTGTCGATCTTCTGGTCATCGCATGCAGCGCGTTGCGCCCTCCCTTGCATATCAAACGACTGATCTGTCGGTGCCCTAATCTTAAATTCAACATTACACCGGACCATTTTGCGCCGCTTTGAAAAACGGTATGACGTTACAGTCCAGAGTTAATTGAATCCTGTATATCCTAAAATGACAGCGTTGTCATTTAGAAATTATAGATTCCGGAATTTTCTTTTCTCTTCGAAAATATTTATGACACATAAGGGGTTTGAAAGAGGGAAAAGGGAAAGGCATCGCCCTTGACCCTGAGCAGGAAGCGTGAAAAAGCAGGTGGGACTGACGAAGTATCCCCACGGCAAGAGCAACGCCGGGTTAAACCGACGCCCCCAAGCCATGGGTCACGGCACGAAAGATCGCCTGAGGCCGGGTACATTCTCGAGAGAATTAAAAGCGCCGTCCCACAGGTTTTACAAATTCATATTCTTTAATTTCCATAACTTTATCGATGACAAAGCCTTTGCGTTCCGGATATTTTTTCCGCACCTGCTCAAGAATATCGTTCTCGCTCTCACCTTCATAGGTGAAGAACTGCAAGTGCGCCCAATCACGGTTAAAATTAGGGTGATCCTTGTTTTGTTCCAGCATCTTCCGAACATCCTTGTTATACAAAGACACCTCAAAACGTTTTGAACCGCTATCCATGATTCATTCCTTAACTCAACTTATAAAACCAGTCTACATTCAACGAATATCACGGAATGCTTAAGTTAATATTAAGGAATCATTTACTTTTATTGAAATTTTATTAAATTTCTGGATTCCGGGGTTTGTCGCACCAGAAAAAGCCTGAACATCAGTGTCTTTCAGCCGCGATCGTCTGCGCTACCTGCGCCAGATCTTCCGCTGTATCAATGTCCATACTGCTGCGCCCGTCCATCACAAAAGGGATCGTTTTGTCGGTCAAAAGACTTTCCTGCGCCTGGAATTCACCAATATTGATTATATAGATGGCCCCATTACTGATATAGGTTTCCGGCAAATCCTGGCGTCGCATAAAAGGATACCGGTCATTGGAAATGCCGCGGATATACCCGTCGTCATCCGCCTTGAATGCCTTGAGTATTTTGTTATCGATTTCACAGACACTGATCAGGGCCGTTGCCCCACTGTCAAAAAACCTGGCGCAAGCGGCATCAATCATGTCGCGCGTCCGCAACGGCGATGTCGGCTGCAGCAAAATAAGATATTCAAACTTTTCATGGGTCCGCGCCAGTTGTTCCAGGGCATCCCGGATCACGCTTTCACTCGTCGCGGTATCTGTCGCAAATTCAGCCGGTCGTTTTATGGTGTCGGCGCCATGCGCGGCCGAAACAGCTAAAATCCTGTCATCTTCAGATGTCACGAGCGTTTTGGCAATATAATCCGACGCCAGACTGGCCTCAATGGTCCAGGCGATCAAAGGCTTACCGGCAAGGTCCGCCGTATTCTTGCCCGGCAATCCCTTGGAACCACCACGCGCCGGAATGATCGCCACTATTTTTTTGTTAATCATCGGTGCCATCTTGTGCCACCGTATGCCGCAATTTCCATTCCCCGTCTTCTTCTTTCCAGATATGAGGGGAGCGATATTTATTCACCGTCGCCCAGAATTCTTCATCGGTTGTATCTATATACGCCAGAAATTCCTTATAAAATTTTTCCGGAAATTCGCTGTCATATTTTTTCACCAGATAGGATGCTTCCTCCCGGGTTATTTTATCATTGCGCACTTCTTGCGCCGCATCATAAGTGCAGCGGCCAATGCCGAACTTGATCAATGTGGTAAAATAGTGAAACGGGTCAACCTTGTCATCAATGCTGCTGTATTTGGAATAGGTGCCTTCTGTCCGAACCGGGTTGGCCTGAAATCCTGTATTCTCAACGGCGTAATAATAACATTCCTGAGGGTCCCATCTCAGATAATAACCAAGGTAATGCACTTCTATTCCGGCTTCTAGAATATCCTTTTTATTCGGCGGGATATAAGGCGCGAAGTCATTCTTACTGTAACGGCCCGTATCAATATAGTCCTGCATGGACACATCACCAAATTTCATCTCGAGCGGGTCATCTATCGAAAAGAAGTCCATATTCATGATCGGGTTGATATTTTCTTCAATCGCATTGCCATATTCGGCCTGATTTTCCCCATACATCACCAGCTTTACACCAAACTTCCGAGCCATTGCCGGCCCTATAATCCGTTGCCCGACAATGAAAGGCTGAAACGGATGCAGAAGATTGTGAAAGGCGTTTCTGGTCATTTCCCGGTGCAGCACGCCATTTGGCGTATAGAGAATATTATCCAGCCCCCCGGTATGCATCCATTCTTCAAAATTCTTCCAGCCAATGTCTGTATAGAGATGGGGCGCCCAGGTCACCGTAAGCGGGTTCATGCCATATTTATATTTTAAGATATGAGCCGTGAACGCGCTGTCTTTCCCGCCACTTCCCGGGACAATAACATCATAAGAGCCATCGGTGCTTCTGAACTGGTCGAGCAGCGCCCGCAGTTTTTCATCCCGGTCCTGCCAGTCAATATCTTTTTCCTTTTCAGCCTGAAAAACACAGGCTGAGCATATGCCATTCTCATCAAAATTGATGACTTTCTTCTTTTCCCCTTTGGCGCTTCGGAACTCGATCGTGGAGCTTGGCCGTTGATTTGAAATGACACATTTCTTACAGAATTTTACTTCAGAAGGCAGCCCGTAATAGGCCTCCCGCTGACCGGGACGGTTGGTGTCGCTCTTTTGATCATCAGACATCATGGTTCACCTTGCACATAGTGATAAAATTTCTCAGGATGTTAAGCCCGGCATCCGCGCTTTTTTCCGGGTGATACTGGCACCCGTAAATATTTCCCTGCCGTACCGTAGAACAAAATTCGTCATCTGAATAGCCGGTCGTGGACAGAATGTTGATTGCATCATCCGGTCTGGCCACAAAACTATGGACAAAATACATGTCCTCATTTTGGCGAACCCCTTCCAGGATGGTGTTATCCCATCCCGATTGTCCGGTGGCATAAATTTCGTTCCAGCTGACATGCGGCAGTTTGCGGATCTTTGCATTCCGGGGCGAGAGTTTGACCACCTTCCCCGGAATAAGGTCCAGTCCTGGCGTATGACCAAACTCTTCACTGTGGCTGAACAGCATCTGCATACCCAGACAGACCCCGAGCAATGGCTTACCTGTCCGTGCGTAATCTTTTATGACATCTGTCAACTGATACTGGTCCAGCTTTTCCATACCATGAGCAAACGCCCCGACCCCCGGCAGAACCACCCCGTCCGCCGCCATTATTTCCGTCCTGTCACGGGTGAGAATGACCTCTGCCGACAGGCTTTCAAACGCGTTGACCATGCTTCTCACATTGCCGATACCATAATCAATGATTGCGATCCTGCTCATAACCTGACCTTAACTTCATTCTGCCGCAGGGCTTGTTTTAACGAATTGACGGCCAAAAGGTCATAATGCAATACCGACGCCAGCGCCGCCGCATCCACATCGGTTTCCTGAAACAGCCCGACCACATGTGCTTCGGTCCCGGCCCCGCCACAGGAAATCACCGGAATGTTCACCGCCGCACTGATGATCTGGTTCAGTTCTATATCAAATCCTTTTTTAGTCCCTTCCTGATCAATGGAGGTGAGCATGATTTCTCCCGCCCCCAATTGTTCAACCTGTTGCGCCCAGGCCACCGCATCCAGTCCCGTGGGTTCCCGGCCGTTATCGACATAGACTTCCCATTTCTGGTCAGAAATCCGTTTCACATCAATTGAAGACACAATACATTGCGCCCCGAATACCTGAGACGCCATCTTGATAAAATCCGGTGTCTGGACGGCCTTGGTGTTCACTGCGATTTTATCCGCTCCCGAATTCAGGGCTGTCTGGATATCCTCCAGACTGCGGATGCCGCCACCAACCGTGATCGGGACGAAAATATCCTGACAGGCTTTCTCGATGATGTGGCTCAAATTATTGCGGTCATAATAGGCCGCCACGGCATCCATAAAGATAATTTCATCAATCCCCTGACCGTAATAATTCTTCGCCAGCTGGTTCGGGTCCCCGACCTTTCTCAGGCCTTCCAGATGAATGCCCTTGATGACAAACTCGTTTTTGACGTCCAGTCTGGCGATAACTCTTTTTTTACTCATGATGTCAGTTCTTGGAATTGTTTTTGCCGGTCAATCGCCCACATCTCCTTCGACTCCAGCAATTTCATAAACAAAATATCACTCTTCCCCTCGCCAAAATCATGATCCACCAAATGGGTATCCTCCAGGGTGAAGCTATCCAGAGATGCAATCACGTCCAGGATACTCTGAACGTCATGCTCGGCATGAAGCACCGAACGCAATTTGGCCCGGTTGTTTTGCCGGGTGCCAATATCAATTGTCGGAACACGATAATAGGGTGCTTCCCGGATGCCGACACTGGAATTGCCAATGATATATTCCGCATTCATCAGCAACGTGAGAAAATACTCAAACCGGATAGAAGGATATATCCTGATTTTATCATTCCCCTTCAATGCCTTGTATTCATTCAGTATTTCCGCACTACCCAGATCGTTGTTGGGGTAGATGAGAATATAATTCCTGTCGCTTTTAACCAGGGCATCGACAAATTGTTTGGCATAGAGCGCAATTTTATCATACTCGGTGGTCACAGGATGAAACAGGGCGATGGCATAGTCATCATACCCGATTTCATAATAGTTTTTGACAAAATCCAGCGCCGGCAGTTTCTTCGGATTCATCAGGTCCAGATCAGGCGAGCCGATCACGAAAATCGCGTCGCTTCTTTCCCCCAGCTGAACCAACCGCCCCTTGGCCTCGTCATTGGTGACAAAATGAATATGGGACATTTTACTCACCGCGTGGCGGATCAGTTCATCAATGGTGCCGGAAATCTCGCCGCCTTCGATATGGGCGACAAGGATATTATTGAGGCTGCCGACGATCGCCCCGGCCAATGCCTCTACCCGGTCACCGTGAATGATGATCAGATCCGGCTTAATCTCGTTTATATAAAGCGAGAACCCGTCAATGGTCTTTGCCAGGGTCCGGTCCATATGGGCAACCGTATCATGATTGATATACTGGTAGATATTCTTGAACCCGGCCTTGTATATCTCATCCACGGTCTTGCCATACTTCGAATTCATATGCATGCCGGTCGCGAATATATGCGTTTCATAGGCTTCTGAATTCTGGGAAATCTTAATCAGTGATTTTAATTTACCAAAATCTGCCCGGGTGCCTGTGAGAAAAACAATCTTCTTCATTTGACAACATACGCCACGGCGTTGGCATAGGGCAGCTTCTTGATTTCCACGCCCCCGTCGAAGAAATCATCAATGGCCTTGTTCGCCCCGGCGAAATCGCCATAATCATCAAAGATAATGACGCCCCCCTTCACCACCCGGTCATAAAGCAGATCCAGAGACGCCTGGGTCGCCTCATACAGATCCACATCAATATGCAGAACGGATAATTTCAGTTGAGGGTTTTCTTTCAGATACGCCGGCAGGGTTTTGAGAATATCGCCTTTGATGATCTCAGTGTTCTTGTCCAGATTCTGGGCCTGCAAAAGCGCCGTCAGTTCTTCGTATGAAATACCTACCCCGCCGTCTGTCTCCGCGATGAACAGATCGCGTTCCTTCTTGTCCTCTTCGAATTCGGTTTCGGGAAACGCGCCGAAGATGTCAAAAGCGATAACCTTGCGGCTATAGGTATTTTCGAGTAGGTCCCTGAATTTGAGCCACCGGAACAGGGAATTCCCTTTAAACACGCCCAGTTCAAGGATTTCACCTCTCAGATGGGCCGTCTGTTTAAAAAACTCCAGATGGCTGATAAACTTGCTTAACCGTCTCGGTTCCGCCGTGGCATAGAAGCCATTCTCATACTCAAAATTCCTGTTAATGTCGTACAGCACCCTACTCTCCAATATCTGAGGCAAGCAAATGTTTGTCCGTCGCAATATCTACGGTGGCTGTCTTGCCAAGCACGCCGTCATAGAATTCTGCCGCGATGTCTCCTGTTCCCGGTCTTTTGACCCAAATATTCTCTTTGGTAAACCTGTCCCCCTTGCGCACCGGTTTGATCGTCACGACCGTGGCAAAGGCAAAATCCATCGTCACCTGTTCTTCTTTTGCCGCTTCTTTCCTGCCGCCGCGCATTTTGGCAAGATCAGCGCTGCCGACCAGAAGTTCTTTCAACGACACCGGGTCCATGGAATTTACAATGTCGGGGCCGGGCCGGTCCATGCGGTCCGTAAAATGTCTTTCCAGTATGGTCGCCCCGAGCGCAACCGCCCCGAAACAGGCATAATTCCCCGTTGTATGATCCGACAGGCCAATCTCTGCATTCGGAAATTCTTTTTGCAGTTCCTGCATGGCGCCCAGCCGTACAAGATGGGACGGCGTCGGGTAAAGATTGGTGGTATGCAACAAGGCATACTCTACATTGTGCTTTTCTAATATCTTAACTGTTTTCCGCACGGACGCAATATCATTCATGCCCGTACTGACGATCATCGGCTTGCCGAAACCGGCAATATGTTCAATCAGCGGGGTATTATTGCATTCTCCCGACCCGATTTTATAGGCCGCCACCCCCATGCGGTTCAGGCGATCGGCCGCGGCCCGGGAAAAGGGGGTGCTGATAAAAATCATGCCTTTTGATTCAACATAATTTTTCAGCCGGGTTTCATCGGCTTCGTTCAGGGCGCATCGTTCCATCACTTCGTAGATGGATACGTCGGTATTTCCGGGGATGACTTTTCTGGCGGCCTGGCTCATCTCGTCTTCCACCACATGGGTTTGGTGCTTGATCATTTCCGCACCGGCTTTCCAGGCGGCATCCACGAGCTCATATGCCGTGTCCAACGACCCTTCATGGTTGATCCCTATTTCAACGATGACCAAGGGCGGGTGATTCAAGCCGATTTCACGATTACCGATTTTCATTATTCTGTACTTCTTTTGATAGTCTCTTCCTTGAATCTCAAGAGCTTACTCTATTTTCTCGCTAATAAAAAGAGAACTTTATCCTTCCTCACAGCCCGTGAAAGAAATAATGCAGCGGCGCGTGGCAGATTTTGGTGAGCCGCAGCAGGCGACCGGCGGAGATGCGATTGCGGGCGCTCTCATATTTCTGAATCTGTTGGAACGTCACCCCGAGCTCTGCCCCGAGAGCTTTCTGGCTGATGCCCCGGCGTTGACGTATCCGGCGGAGCCGCGCGCCCACATGCCGGTCGATGCGGCGCAGCTCGGCGCGAATATTGTCGCGGTCTGGCATGGTGTCCCCCTTTTTTAATCCCGTGCAGAAAAAGGCAAGCGGCAGGCGCACCCACCGCTTGTCAAATGCAGTGAGGTCGCCCTTACGCCCGATCCGCGAACTCAATCAGGACCGTTATGGGACGCGAACAACTGGATGGAAAAGGGGGGTGACAACAATACGCTTGTTTTTCAGTCATGATTATTTCCTGTGGTCTTAGGTTAACCCCGGGCCAGAGTGCAAATTCTGGTGACCGGGAACGACAGGTTTGCACTACCGCACCACAGGCAACGGCCACCCATAAGGGTGCCTGCACGTCCCCGGCCATAAGAATATGGTCGCAAAAAAAACATGCGTCAAGACTGGCGCATGTTTCGGACGCCTGTTGGTGTAGCGAGGTGCAAATCCCGACACCGGATTCCCCCGGTGCAGGTCGAATTATATATAAGTATGGTTGAGTATGTCAAGGGGAAATACGCGCCAAAAAGATTACTCCTAGCAAAAAATTCAATTATAAAAAGGCCAGATAATATTTATCATGACATAACTATCCTAAACCATATTAATTCATGCGAACGACTATTATAACTTGTTATGGAATCCATTTATGTTACCTTTGATTGATAAGCCTCTCATAAAAATACGGAGCTAAATCTGCAACACTGATATACCAAGGTAATAATTAAGTAAGGGAGAAAAAAATGACTGACGAAAAAAAGATTACCCTCTTTGAGGAAGTCACTACCAGTTTAGAAAGAATGCAAAATTTCGACTGTAACTTACTGCCTAGAGAAAGCGACCTTGGAAACTTATTAAATTTTGCGAATGCGGTGCCACCAGCAAAGCGCTTAATTGAGCTGTATAATAGACTAACTACCACTGCTTTGCAGGATTTTCCTACCCAGAATCTAAACTCAATAAAACAGCAATGTGATTCAGATTATCAAAAATTCAGCCAAATTATTGACTTTGACCTAGAAGCAAATGATTTGACTCAGGAGATGCGGAAAAGTTGGATCGGTGCTATAGAAGAAGCTTACGATAAAACTTTTATTATTCTTCATCCATTTATATCCTATTCTCTTCACCGCTCTGCGGATTTCCAAAGATTAGATACGGAATCGCGAGCCGCTTTTCAGAAAATTCAAGATAATTCGGCTAAAATTCAAGAGCAGTTAATCCAACATAAGAGCGAAGCTGAAAGCATTTTACAAGACATCCGAAATACGGCCGCAGAACAAGGGATTACCCAGCAAGCTAAGTACTTCAAGGAAGAGTCTGAAGGACACAATATGTCTGCGTTAACATGGGAAACAAGAACAAAATGGCTATCTGGGATCATAGGAGTATATGCTATTGCATCTGTTTTTATTCATAAGTGGGATTTTATCACCCCTCATAATACATTTGATGCAGTTCAACTAATTGTGAGTAAAATCCTCATCTTCTCAATACTCGTATATCTACTTACCTTGTCTGCAAAAAACTATCTAAATCACAGACATAATGCCGTTGTAAACAAACATAGACAGAACGCACTAATGACGTACAAAGCTTTAGTTGACGCCTCAGGTGACAGCGGGGCAAAAGAGGCCGTATTAATCCAAGCAGCAAGCTGTATATTCAACCCCCAATCTACTGGATATGCTGCTAGTTCTGAGTCATCAACAAGTGGGAAGTCATTTGTGGAAATTTTTTCCAAACCAGCTATACAATCTGCCACAAGTACTTCTACGTAACTATGATAAAATAATCTGTAGTTTCTATGGAGTAAAGCATGAAAGTCGACCCTTTTAGATTTACAATAGGACCTTGGAAAAATCACTATTCAGAAATTTGGCGAATATGGCAATCACCAGGGAAAGACGACATATATTTGGGCGCTAGTAACTTACTTGAGTATATAAAATTCAGTATCCACAAATCAGGCATTTGCAGATTAGCCTTCACAGCTCACAATTATGAAGAGCTTAAAGAAATGGGAAATGCTCCACAAACTGATCGCTGTGTGGCAAAGTGGAACAGAGGAAAAGTGAAAGATCATGAAATTAAACAGATTTTAGATATTCACTTCCCTCTCAACATTTTACACAACAATGCCCCTCCTAAAACAAAAACTGGAAAAAAGCTTTTTCAACTTGAGCCTGACGTAAAGTGTTTGGGTGACAAGGACACAGTTACACTTAAATTATTATTCCATAAAGCTCAGATGAAGGACACCGCCTTCCTACAGGCCCTAGCTAGTAAAAGAATCATGCCATTGATATGTTTCGGAATTGTCGACGGCTTCATATCGGTTTGCTTTCAATACTCAAAAATATTACCAATAGAAATACCTAAGAAAAATAAGTGTGCGTTTGAAAATGGACTTAAGGCCACTTGTCAGAAACTAAATCTTGATATAGGCGAAAGCATGGAAAATATATCTATGTTTCATATGAAAAATGGCGCTCCCCCAACGCTGTCATGCATAAGTGGATTCGTCATAACAAGAAACACCGAGGCAAACTATACTATCTCATGTAATAAATATGAATAACTTATATATGTGTTAGTAGACAAGACGCCCACGTGGAATTAACCGCCCTTTCACAGGAATTGGACCTGGATCAATATTGAATGTTTAAAACCGTTCTAAAACTCCTCTCCTGTCCTCAACTATAAATGCGAAACAGCCTGCTAAGTAGATTGAATAATATTATTGACAGCGTTGTCAATTTGATAAAAAGCCGCTATAAGATATAAAAGAGGTCGGCACAGGACCGGTGGGGCGCGGAGCCTTATCACGAGGCCCAAGCCGCACTCAAAAACAAACCACACTGAAAAAACACGGCTCTATTGTCAAAATATCAAGGGAATATTCATATGCGCGCCAGATATCCGTCCTCTGCCTCCGGGCTTACCTTCAAAAGCCTGCTGACGGTGCTCGCCGTAAGTCTGCTCGGCCTCGGTCACGCCACCGCGAATTCCGCGCCGGAGAAGACCGCCGCGACGGCGCTCGCCCCGGCCTACGGCATTATCCCGCGCCCCGTGAGCCTGACCCCGAAAGAGGGGCAGTTCACCCTCACCCGCGACACGGCTCTGGTGATCAGTGATGAAAAAATCCGCCCCGCCGCGACCCTGTTCCGCGACCTGATCACACCCGCCACCGGCTATATCCTGCCGGTCACGACCGAGGCCCCCGCGGGCCCGGCGATCCGGCTCAGCCTGACAAAAGGCGGCGATAATCCGGAGGCCTATCAGCTCAGCGTTTCCCCCACACAGGTGAGCATCACCGCGTCAGGCACGGCGGGGCTGTTTTACGGGTTGCAGAGCCTGCGCCAGCTGCTGCCGGTGGAAATTGACAGCCCGGCGGTGATCAATCATACTCCCTGGACCATCCCGGCGGTCGAGATTGACGATGCGCCGCTCTATGCTTACCGTGGCCTACATCTTGATGTCAGCCGCAGCTTCTTTGATGTGGCCTTTATCAAGCGCTATATCGATTTTATCGCGTTGCATAAAATGAACCGCTTTCACTGGCATCTGACCGATAATCAGGGCTGGCGCATGGAGATCAAGAAATACCCAAAGCTGACCGAAATTGGCGCCACCCGGCCGGAAACCGTGATCGGCCATACCATAAACCGTGATCCCCACTATGACGGCGCACCGGTCACGGGTTATTACACCCAAGATCAAATTCGCGAGGTGGTCGCCTATGCCGCCGCCCGCGAAATCACCATTGTGCCGGAAATTGATATCCCCGGTCACGCCAGCGCCATGCTCGCCGCTTACCCCGAAATCGGCTGCGTCGCCAAGGACTTCAAGGTCAAGACACGCTTCGGGGTTTTCCTTGATAATGTCTGTCCGACAGAAGAAGCCTTCGCCTTCCTCGATAATATCTTTGCCGAGATGGTCGAGCTGTTCCCCGGCCCGGTCCTGCATATCGGCGGCGATGAAATCCTGTTCGACCAATGGCAGGATTGCGCCCCCTGTACAGAAATCATAAAACGGGAAAATCTGGAGGATTATCACGGCCTGCAAAGCTATTTCATCAAACGGGTCGAGAAGCTGGTGCAGAAACACGGCAAGCAGATGGCCGGCTGGAACGAGATCCTCGACGGCGGCATCAACCCGAGCGCCATCATCTATTCCTGGACCGGCACGCAAGCCGGGATCGAGGCGGCCCAGGCCGGGCATGACGTGATCATGGCCCCGAGCCGCCATATCTATTTCGATCAGTATGAATCGCTCAATCTCGATGAGCCGCAATCGATCCATTCGATCACGCCCCTGCATGAGGTCTATCATTATGATCCCATGCCGGCGGAACTCACCCCGGAGCAGCAGAAGCATATCCTCGGTGCGCAAGGCCATATCTGGACCGAATATCTGCGCAGCCCGCGCCGGGTGGAATATGCCCTGTTCCCGCGTCTGTCGGCCCTGTCGGAAATCACCTGGACGCCGAAGGATCAGCAATCCTGGCCGGATTATCTGACCCGTCTTGATCGTTATTTCCAGCGGCTCGACCTGATGGGGATCAACGCCTCGCACGCGACCTATAAAGTCTATGGCGAACCGGTGGTTACGGGACGGACGCTGTCCCTGACCCTGAAGGTGGAAGGCCATGATCATGCGATCCGCTATACCCTGGATGGCAGCAAACCCACCGCCCGGTCACCGCTCTATACCGGGCCCCTGACCCTGGATCAGAAAGTCACTGTACGGGCGGTCGGGCAGAATATCACCACCGGCGCGCTTTACGGCGACTATCGCCAGAGCTTCGAGCCTCATAAGGCCATGGGCCGGAAAATCACCTTTGCCTCCGCGCCAATTGTCGGGGAGAATGCGCACCCCCAGGCAACCCTGATTGACGGGTTGCGGGCAACGGACCGGATTTTCCAGCTCGCCGAATGGAGCCAGTGGTATGACACGGATCTGGAAGCCGTGATTGATCTGGAAAAAATGACCGCGGTGTCGGAAGTGCGGCTCGGCGTTGAGGCCGGGCAATATCGCCGCCTGCATCCACCCAAGTCGATCAGCGTCATGACGTCAGCGGACAACAAGACCTGGCGGACTGTGGCCCAGCTGAATGAGGCCAAAATCCGCGCCAGCGGCCCGACCGTCTCTCTGCCCTTCCCGGCGCAGAAGGCCCGCTATATCAAGATCATCGCCACCAAGAACGACAAAGTCCTCAGTGCGCAATATGAAAAGATGGTGCCGGTATCGATCTTCATTGACGAAATTATCGTGCAGTAAGGGACAAGGGGGCGTCATCGCCCCCTCCCCCAAATTTCGCATCCCTGTGACCCCGCATCACGTGCGGGATGACGGCGGCGGGGGCGTATCTCGCTGTTGCTTGAAATAGTCAATCAGACCAGTGGTCGAACTGTCATGCGGGCCGGTGGCGGCTTTTGGGGCCAGTTCGCCCTGAATATTCATCGCCAGTTGCTTGCCCAGTTCAACGCCCCATTGGTCAAAGGAACAAACCTGCCAGATGATGCCCTGAACAAAAATCTTATGTTCATAGAGCGCGATCAGGCTGCCGAGGGTGCGCGGCGATATACGGCTCAACAACAATGTGTTGGTCGGGCGATTGCCTTTGTGAATCTTGTGCGACACCAGCCGTTCGATATAACGTTCCGACTTGCCCTTGCGGCGCAGTTCGGCCCGCACCTCCTCCTCGTCAATGCCGATCATCAGAGCCTGGGTCTGGGCGAAGAAATTGGCCATAAGATATTCATGATGGCCCTTGACCGGGGTATTGCTCTCAATGGAGCCGATAAAATCACAGGGCACGATATTCTTGCCCTGATGCAGATATTGATAGAAGGCGTGTTGACCATTGATGCCCAACTGGCCCCAGATGATTGCGCCGGTTTGATAGGGCACATCGGCCCCGTCCCAGTTGACCGACTTGCCGTTGCTTTCCATTTCCGCCTGCTGCATATAGGCCGAGAACATATGCAATGACTGATCATAAGGCAGGATCGCCTGGGTCTGGGCCTCCAGAAAGGTGCTGTTCCACACCCCGACCAGGGCGAGCATCACCGGGGCGTTCTCACCCAGAGGCGCGTTTTGGAAATGCTGATCCATGTCATGGGCGCCGTCGAGCAATTCCTCGAAACTGTCAAACCCGAGATAAAGCGCGATCGGCAGACCAATGGCCGACCAGAGCGAGAAACGCCCGCCGACCCAATCCCATATCTGGAAAATATTCTCCGCCGGAAAACCTTCCTTTTCTGCATTTTCCGGTCTGGCGGTGACGGCGACGAAATGCTTGTCCAACACGCTCTGATCGAAGGAAGACGCCACCAGCCAGTTCATGGCGGTGCGCATGTTGGTCAGGGTTTCATAGGTGGTGAAGGTCTTCGAGGAGATGACAAACAGCACCTGCTCCGGGTTGAGCGGCCGCAGCACATCGGCGATCTGGGTGCCGTCGACATTGGAAATATAATGCACCCGCATGGGGTTGTTCTTGCTGCCTTTCAGGGCTTCGGTGACCATTTGCGGCCCAAGATGGGAGCCGCCGATGCCGATGCTGACCACATCGGTGATGCGTTTGCCGGAATAGCCGCGCCAGTCCCCGCCGCGCACCCGCTCGACAAAGCTTTTCATGGCGGCGAGTTCCGCCTTGATCTGCGGCATGACATCCGCGCCATCGACCAGGATCGGTTCATTCGACCGGTTACGCAGGGCCACATGCAACACCGCGCGGTCTTCGGTCATATTGACCTGGGCGCCGGAGAACATCCGGGCCCGCCAGGCTTCCACATCCACCTCGCGCGCCAGATCCAGCAGACCGTCGATGGTCTGTTCGGTGACCAGATTCTTGGAATAATCGAACAGGATATCTTGCATCTCTATGGAGAATTTGGCGAAACGATCCGGGTCGGCGCGGAACAGATCATTGAGATGACGATTTTTCATCTCCGCCCCCTGCGCCGCGAGCGCGCGCCAGCTTTTACTTTTCGTGATATCTGACATAACCTGTTTTCTCCTGGCTCAATGATCGGCGAACGCTGCCCTTTTGGCACCATCAGGTTCTCTGGTAAAAAACAGGACCCGGTCTGTCTCATGCAGTCTCAAGTCTGTTCAGCACCAGCCCGTGTTCTGATGATTTTTCCGGACGATAGTTTAAAATGACAGCGCTGTCAATGAAGATGGAAAGCGGCTATCCTAAAAGTCTACACTTGTTCCCCCGGACCTGGGTCCAGGATCCATGTCGATATCATGCGAGAGCCCCATCTTGAGATTATGGCTCTTGATAACATCGTGGGTTCTGACTTAAATTCAGGATGATGACGCTATGGCGGGCGCACTGCTGGATTCCCGTTCCACCAGTTCGAAATCGATCAGAATATTCTGCGTGGCGTTATCGGACTTGGCGCCCCCCTTGCGGCTTTTGCCTTCGATCAGCAATTGCACCGCCGCCCCGGCCATCTCGGGGATTGGTTGACGGATAGTGGTGAGCTGGGGCCAGATCACCTCGGCGATCGGCGTATCATCGAAGCCCACCACAGACAACTGAGCGGGAATTTCCAGACCATATTTATGGGCCGCCGCCTCAACCCCGGCCGCCATATCATCGTCCGAGGCAAAGACCGCCGTCGGGTGTGGCGCATCCGCGAAGATTTCCTCTGCCGCCGCCATGCCGGAGCGGTAGGAATAAAACCCCTGCTTGACGAAATCTTCTTTCAAGCGCAACCCATGCGCCTTCAGCGCATCGCAAAAGCCTTTGTAGCGCATCGCCGCCGAGCCATGACCCGGATGGCCCTTGATAAAACCGATATCTTTATGGCCAAGAGAAACCAGATAGGAGGTCATATCGTACGCCGCCTGGTAGTCATCCATATAGACACAGGGGCCTTGTTCAAGATTGATCATTGGCGTGACGCGGACAAAGGGCACCCCCCGACCGTTCAGAATATCGAGCAGAGGCTGATGATCACACAAGGGTGCGGTCAGGATCACCCCGTCAAGATTCGACTGGGCCAGCATCTGATCAACCTTCTGGGCCACGTCATCGGTTTCCGGGTCACATTGATCCACCACCAGATTATAGCCGCCTTCCCGGCAGCGGGCCAACGCCCCGACCTGAATGTCATTATTATAGTTACTGGGCGTATCATAAAGCATCCCCAGCAGGTAAGATCGGTCGCCCGCCAGCATCCGCGCCGACAGGTTGGGTTGATAATTCAACTCCTTCGCCGCCTTCAACACCTTGTCACGGGTTTTTTCCCGCACATTGGGTTCCTGGTTCATCACCCGTGAAACGGTTTTTATGGACACGCTCGCACGTTCCGCCACATCATCGATCGTCGCTCTACTGCGTTTTTTTTCCAGCACAGAAAATCCCTATTTAGCTGCCAGATGCGTGATCTGCCTGTTACGATCCTTAGATTAGCCGTAACCGGAACCAAGATAAATCAATTTCTCGATTTCTTTTTGTAAAAAGATATCCTGCCGTACAAATTATTGACAGCGCTGTCAATAATGACTATCCTGCCGGTGATTTTGGCGATATCCGATTAAGGCATAGACAATATGAGACAGCTCGACATAATCTTATTTGGCGGCAGTGGCGACCTGGCCACCCGCAAGTTGATCCCCGCCCTGGCCCATATTATGCAGAATAGTGATTTGCTTGATCACAGTCGCCTTCTGATCGCCGCCCAGGATGTTCGGGATGATCAAGAATTTCGCACCGCCTTCGCCGCCCGCATTGCCCCCCATCTCAGCGAGACCACCCCAGAACAGCTTGACCGGTTGATGCGTCGCATGGACGTCATGTCCCTTGATCTGAGAGCAGAAGACGCCTGGCGCAGCCTGTCGGACTGGCTGTCGCCAGCAAACGACCGCGACATCATTTACTATTTTGCCGTGCCATCATTTTTATTTGCCTCCCTCTGCCGGAAAATTCGTCAGCATAATCTGAACCCGCCCCAGTCCCGCATTGTCGTGGAAAAACCGCTCGGCGAGGACCTGACAAGCGCAGCAGAAATCAACGGCGTCATATCGGAAACATTCGCGGAGACCCAGATCTTCCGTATTGATCATTATCTCGGCAAAACCGCGCTGCAGAATATCCTGCCCCTGCGGATACAGAACCCGGGCCTTGAGGCCCTGTGGCACGCGGACAGCATAGATAACATCCAGATCACCCTTACCGAAACTGTCGGGGTGGAAGGCCGTACAGAATTGCTCGACCGCATCGGAACGCTGAAGGACATGGTCCAGAATCATATGTTGCAAACCGTGGCGCTTCTGACCATGGATCTGCCACAAAATCTGACCGCCAGCCAGATCCGCCGGGGCAAGATCGAGGTCCTGCAATCTCTGCGACCGATTACAGAAGACAGCATCCTGTCCAATATGGTAATCGGACAATATCGCGCCGGAACACTTGGAGGTCAGACCGTGTCCGGCTATCAGGAAGAAATTTCCGCCTCTGCCGGCACCGGTGAGATGTTTGTCGCGCTGCGCATCTTTATTGACACCGACCGCTGGGCCGGGGTGCCTGTTTATCTGCGAACCGGCAAAAGATTGCGACAGCGCTGTGGTGAAATTGTCATCACCTTCAAGCCCCGTAGCGCTTCCCCAGACGCCAATGAACGACCCCGACGGTTGATGATTGAAATCCATCCCGATCAGAATATCCTTTCCGACCTGCCCCTGACCTTACACAATCCTCTGGCGGAGGGGGAAAACACCCGGATTCAGGATGCTTACGAAAAACTGCTGCAGGACGTTATCCAGAACGACCAGACCTTCTTTGTCCATTGGGATGAAATTGAGGCCTCCTGGCGCTGGATTGATCAGATCAGTCACGCCCGGCAGAAAGTGAATGTTCCCATGCAGTCATATGCCCCCGGCACAAACGGCCCAATTTCAAGCCATCTTCTGCCCCGGCAGGACGGAAAATACTGGTACAGCAACAGAGTAGACAAAGAATGACACAGATTACGGAAAAAAAATTCACCCGCAAGCAGGCTCTGTTTGACCAACTGTTTCAGGACACCACAACCCGCCTGCAGAAAGCCGTCGCGGAAAAAGATATGGCTTCTGTATTGCTGTCGGGCGGCACCACCCCCGGCAGTTTTTACGATGTGCTGTCCCATGCCGATATCCCATGGGATAAAATCTGTCTCAGCGTCACCGATGAGCGCTGGGTGCCCGCTACCAATCCGGCCAGTTGCGAATATCTCGTTCGTCAAACCCTGATGCAGAACAGGGCGGCCACGGCCCGTTTCTTTCCGCTGAAGTCACCCCCCGATGCGCTCATGGACGGTTATGCCATAACGCTGGACAGCCTGCGCCAGATGCCGCAACCTTTTGATATGGTGTTACTTGGCATGGGGCTGGATGGCCATGTGGCGTCCTTGATTCCCACGGCAGAGGATACCGCCAGAGGCCTTGACCCGGCCAACAAGAACATCTGCCAGTATATCCGCAATCCGGGGGGTGATTACCCGCGCATCAGTATGACCGTCAATAGTCTGTTGAATGTAGCGCAAGTGACGCTCCTGTTTTTCGGCGTCGAAAAATGGGCCGTTTATCAGGATGCGCTCCATGATACCGCCTTCACCTGGCCAGTGAGCCATATCCTGCATCAAGATCAAACTCCTGTCGAAATATACTGGTGCCCGTAATTCCATGACACAAAAAATCCACCCCACACTACAGGCCATCACCAACCGCATCGCCGAACGGAGCAAGACAACACGCGCCGCCTATCGCGCTAAAATCCGCCGCGCGCAACAAGACAAACCAAAACGCAGCACAATTTCCTGCGGCAACCTCGCCCACGCCTTCGCCGCCTGCAGCGCCGGCGACAAAACGGCCCTGTCTTCCGACACGGTCGCCAACCTGGGGATTGTCACCGCCTACAATGATATGCTGTCGGCCCATGCCCCCTATAGCGATTATCCGGCGGAAATCAAGAAAGCGGCGGCGGCCCTCGGGGCCGTGGCCCAGGTTGCCGGCGGCGTGCCTGCCATGTGCGACGGCATCACCCAGGGACAGACCGGCATGGAATTGTCCCTGTTCAGCCGCGACGTCATCGCCATGGCGACAGCGGTTGCCCTCAGCCATAATGTCTTTGACGGCGTTATCCATCTGGGCATTTGTGACAAGATCGTACCCGGACTGCTGCTGGGAGCTTTGTCTTTTGGCCATCTTCCGGCGATCTTCATGCCCGCCGGACCAATGCCATCCGGCCTGCCCAACGCCAGAAAGGCCGAAGTGCGGCAGCTTTTTGCCGAAGGCAAGGTCGGACGTCCGGAATTGCTGAAAGCCGAAAGTCAATCCTATCACAGCCCAGGAACCTGTACGTTTTACGGCACGGCCAACACCAATCAGATGCTGATGGAAATCATGGGCCTGCAATTGCCGGGCAGCAGTTTTGTCAATCCCGGTACCCCTTTGCGCGCCGCCCTGAACACCCATGCCGTCGCCCGCCTGCTGCGCTGTACAACGGAAAACAGCCCCACCCCCCTTGCCGATATCGTCACCGTCAAAACACTGGTCAATGGCATGGTCGGCCTTCTGGCAACCGGAGGGTCGACAAATCATACCCTGCATCTGATGGCCATTGGCCGGGCGGCGGGGATCAGATTGACATGGCAGGATCTCGCCGCCCTGTCTGATCTGGTGCCGTTGCTGTGTCGCATCTATCCCAACGGCCTGGCCGATGTCAATCATTTCCAGGCGGCAGGCGGCATGGGCTTTTTAATCAGCAGTCTGCTCGAAAGCGGGTTGCTGCATCACGATGTCAAAACTGTTCTGGGCGACGGCGGCCTGTCTGCCTATACCAAGGAACCGTTTCTGGAAGACGGGCGCCTCGCCTGGCGCGACGCCCCGGAAAACAGTCTGGACGATATGGTCCTGCGCCCGGTAACCACCCCTTTCCGCGCTGATGGCGGACTGCAGCATCTTACCGGAAACCTTGGCAGCGCGGTGATTAAGACCTCGGCCTTGAAAGACAAACATATGACCGTCACCGCCCCGGCCATCACCCTGTCTGATCAGAATGACCTGCAGGGCCTGTTTGAAAGCGGCGCCCTCAACCGGGACTTTATCGCCGTGATCCGGTTTCAGGGCCCCCGGGCCAACGGCATGCCGGAATTGCATAAACTGACCCCGATCCTTGGCATCCTGCAGGACAAGGGATATCAGGTCGGTCTGGTGACCGATGGCCGCATGTCGGGCGCATCCGGCAAGATTCCCGCCGCCATTCACCTGACCCCGGAAGCCATGGCCGACGGGCCCATCGCCCGGATTGAAGATGGTGATATTATCACCATTGGTGGCCGGAACAGCCGACTGCATATCGAGGTCCCGGAAGAGATTTTTTCTGCCCGACCGGCCGCTGCCGCAAATTTAACACAAAATAATACGGGAATGGGCCGAGAGCTCTTTTCAATGTTGCGCAATAGTGCTAGTTCAGCAGAACAGGGCGCTTCACTATTCACTTGGGATGAAGATTTATGACACGATTGACCAACGCACCGCTTCTGGTCGCCGATATTGGCGGAACCAATACCCGCATTGCCCTGGCTCATGTGGATCAGGATGAGACCCGGGCATTACATGTGGAACTGCACAATCTTGTCATCCTGCCCACCGCAAGTTTTGATACCCCTGAGGCGGTTTTTTCCAGTTACCTGTCCGCCACCACGGGGGAAAAACCACAGCGCGCCGTCATTGCCGCCGCCGCACCGGTGGTCGAAGACAATATTCAGCTGGTCGATTATCCCTGGAGTTTTTCCGGCGACAGCATGAAAAAGGCCCTGAAAATGCAGGACGTGCAGATCATGAATGATTTTGCCGCCATCGCCTGCGCCATACCGCATTTGTCCGATGACCAGTTCTTCCAGATTGGTGGCGGGCAAAAGGTCGCCTCCGGTCCCGCCGTCGTTGTCGGCCCCGGCACAGGCCTCGGCATGGCGGCGCTGACCCCTCTGGATGATAAATGGAAGATCTTCTCCAGCGAGGGCGGCAACATCTGTTTCGCGCCCACCAATCGTCTTGAATTCGAGGTTATGGAAATCATCAAACAGCAACACCCGCGGGTTTCAGTCGAACGGCTCCTCTCGGGTCAGGGACTGGTGGCGCTGTACCGCGCCCTCGCGCATCTTGATAAAATGCCCCCCGCCAGCCTGACACCGGAAGAAATCACCCGCAAGGCGCTGGAGAACAGCGACCAGACCTGCACCAAGACCCTTGATCTTTTCAGCGCGCTTCTTGGACGTTTCGCCAGTGACATGGCCCTGGTGTTCAACGCCACCGGCGGCATTTATCTTGCCGGCGGCATCCTGCCCCGGATCGAGGATTATTTCCGCAACAGCGGATTTCGCGACTCTTTCGAAAGCAAGGGACGTCTGACTTATGTCAAGGCCATCCCCACCTATCAGATTCTGGAACAGCAGCCGGCCCTGATCGGCGCGGCCGCCTGGGCGGTGTCACCTGCGCTTTATCACGAGGATATGTAATGCCCCATACAAATGCGTCTCTGCCCGCTCTGCTTGACGGCTGCGCGGTGATCCCGGTCTTGACCATTTCACATATAGAAGACGCCCTGCCCCTGGCAGAGGCTCTGGTCAAGGGTGGTCTAAACGTGCTCGAATTAACGCTGCGCACCCCTGTCGCGCTGGAAGCCTTGCGCCTGATCGCAGCTGAAATCCCCGAAGCCATCATCGGGGCCGGTACAGTGAATACGCCGGAACTGTTGACACAAGTCACAGATGCCGGGGCGCGTTTTGCCGTCAGTCCCGGCCACACCGACCGCCTGCTTGATGCCGCCGAGAACAGCCTGACCCCGCTTCTTCCCGGTGTCGCCACCGCCAGCGAAGTGATGCATCTTATGGAGCGGGGCTACAGCATGTTGAAGCTGTTTCCTGCTGAAGCCATCGGCGGCCGTGAATTGTTGAAATCCTTCTCCGGCCCCCTGGCCCACGCCAAATTCTGCCCTACAGGCGGCATCAGTCCGGATCTCGCCCCTTCTTATCTCAGTCTGCCCAATGTGGTTTGTGTCGGCGGCTCCTGGATGGTTTCCGCCCAGGACATTGCCAACAGGGACTGGGCGAAGATCGAAACCCTCGCCCGTGCGGCCGCCCGTTTTTAAACTTAATGGCGTTAACCCTTGATAGGTTTAAACCTTGATCACTATTCCGCGCCACTGCAACACGGCGATGGGGATCCAGGTCAGGATCACCGCCGCCAGGATCGGCAACGCCATTGCGGCTTTGGGATCAAGAAAACTCAACCCAAACGTATATGCCGTCTCGCCAATTATGCCATAAAGCACAATGCTGGTGGCAAAGGCATGCCAGACATAAGCCGTGATGGCGTTAAGTCCAAAAGCCGCACAAGGCGGTGTCCAGCCAGCTTTCCAGCCCCGGACATCAATCACATAAATCAGCAGCGCCAATAA
The DNA here is from genome assembly GCF_006385135.1 of Paremcibacter congregatus. Lineage (GTDB taxonomy): Bacteria > Pseudomonadota > Alphaproteobacteria > Sphingomonadales > Emcibacteraceae > Paremcibacter > Paremcibacter congregatus. The sequence goes on along the minus strand of NZ_CP041025.1, from coordinate 487,412 downwards.
CAGAATTCCAAGGCCTGAAGTATAGAGAACAAAACTACTGCTCCACAATGCCTTGTTCAGCGGATAAACGTAGGACCAGCCCCAGCCCGCTAGCGCCATCAGCCCCCCGGCGATGAACAGGGTTCCCAAGTGACTTTCCATCGCCCCTTTACGGCGGATCACCTGTCCCACCAGAACCCCGATCAGGGCCTGGGCAATGCCCGGCAGGCTACTGAGCAATCCTTCAGGATCATAAGGATAAGGGCCCTCGGTCACATAAAGACGCTGCCCGAGGATCAAACGATCCACCCAATGGACAAAATTCTGCCCCGGCACGCCGAGATCCGTTCCCCCATCCGGGAAGGGCAACAAGCACATTCCCCAATAGCCCAGCAAAAGCGCCGCCGTAATCATCAGTTGCGCCCGCCAGCCGGTCACCATGAAGATCACCGCAGCGGCAAAAAACACAATGCCGATACGTTGCAATACCCCCATGATGCGGAATTGCCTTTCCCCGTCAGGATCGAAGAAATAAGCCGCCAGAACCACGCCAATCAGAAACAGCAGACTGCCGCGCCACAGGAGCCTCAGAAATACCTTGCGCTCAAGCCCTTGGCGTTCTTTCAATGAAGATAATGCGAAAGGGATCGATACCCCGACAATCAGCAGGAAAAAGGGAAAGACCATATCCGCCAACGTCGCCCCGTTCCAGGACGCATGCAGCAGCAGGGCATAGGCATCCCGCTCCCCTTCAACAGAAAACATCGCGGCACTGTTGACCACCACCATGCCAATAACCGTCAGCCCCCGCAGAACATCGAGAGATAATAACCTGTGCTGTGACATCTTTACTCCTTATACCCGTTTATTTTTGTTTTTACAGAACACCCCGATACGCTTGGTTCTGCCGACTTCAGTGCAAAAAAATGCCGTTATGCTGAAAAACAACATAACGGCTAAGGACTAATGATATCGCCCTTTTTATAAGTCATTTTGACAGCGCTGTCAATATTATTTTTCATCCCCGGACCCCTTTATGTTTTTTGCAATCCAAACTTGTGAATTTTATCAATAAGGCCCCGGTGGTCCGGCATCTGGACCGCTGCATTATTCCGGGCCTGCCGGATCTGGTCAAACAGCCTTCTGGCGGCCTCGTCTTCAGGATATCTGGCGCCGTGCGACGCCATATCGGTCACAAAGTCCATGCCATAAAGCACATAGAGATAGTTTTCCAGGTTGAAGACTTCAAACTTGCTGAAGAAATCATAGGCGCTCGGCGGGGCATATCGCCACTGGTCCAGCCGCTCCAGCAGGTGATCCGAAACAGTCTCTGCCCGACGATTATCAATCCAGAACGCGCTGTCGTCGCGACGGCTCAGGTAATAATGCAATTTGATGAAATCAATCACCCGGTCATAGCCATAGCGCAACAACCGGTTATAACGTTTCGCCGCCCCGTCAAGCGCCGCACTATCGGTCGGGAACTGTTCTGCCAGCATACGGCAGGCCCCATCCACCATCAGTAAAGCCGTCGCCTCCAGTGGCTCGATAAAGCCCTGGGACAGGCCAATGGCAACGCAGTTGCCTTGCCAGAATGTCTCTCGATAGCCGATGCGCATAGGGATCTTGCGACAAGGCAGTTCATCCGCCGCCGGGCCGATATAATCACGGATGACCTGTTCTGCCGTGTCATGATCGGTATATTTACTGGAATAAACATAACCGGTGCCGCGCCGGGCCGACAGGCCGATATCCCAGATCCAGCCGGCGTCCCGCGCCGTGGAAATGGTCTGACTGGCGATCGGTCCCTCCGGATCGGCATAAGGCACCTGAATCGCCACCGCATGATCGACGAAAAGCTCGCCCCCTTTGTCGATAAAAGGCACCCCAAGCGCCCCGCCGACCAGAAGAGAAGCAAACCCGCTGCAATCCACATAAAAATCCGCCTGAAGCCTGCCACAGCGGTCCGTGTCAAGATAATCCACATGGCCATTGTCTTTCACCACCACCTGGGTAACATTCCCGAGCAAATGCCGCACACTGTGACGCTCGGTAGCGTGCCGGGTCAACAGTTTGGCGAATTTCACCGCATCCAGATGATAGGCATAACCGCTCGCGCCCTCATATTCCGGTGTGGTGATGTGCTTTGGGCCGCGGCTCTGATCACAGAACAGGCTTTGCATTGATACCGCATCAGCATAATTTGTCGCGCCGGCGCACCCTTTCAGCCAATAAGGCGTCAGATCAAAATCTTGCCGGATCGGATCATCAAACAGGTGATAATAGCGGTGATGTTTCCCGTCTTTTGGTACATGCAGCCAGTCGACAAACTCAATGGACTGTTTGAAGGTCGCGTCACATTCCCGGATAAACTCTGTTTCACTAATGCCGAGGAACTTCAAGGTCTGCCGCATGGACGGCACCGTGCCTTCCCCCACGCCGATGGTCGGAATATCCGGCGATTCAATCAACGTGATGGAAAAATCATCGCCCGGTCCGGCCTTCAGACAGCGGGCGAGATAATTCGCCGCCAACCACCCGGCAGTCCCGCCGCCAACAATGACAATTGATTTAATCGCGGTGTCGGCTCTCAAGATACCCTCACTATTTGCGTTGCGCCTGAAGACTTGCCAGACATCGGATTTGATGTACCGATACCATCTGGGCATAGAGCAACGGTAAAAAGCCATGCTGACGCAAGTCCAAAAACTGATCATCGGGCACTGCATTCAATTTAACTTCGTCGATAAAATAAATACCTTCCAGATCAATCGTTTCCCCACTAACCTCAACTGTCAGGTTTCTTTGCGCCAGAAGGTCAAGGCCCGTCACCAACGCTGTAAAACTTTCTGTGAGCTGACTGCTTTCGAAATGATTTCTCAGATCCTGCATGCGCTCCTCTAGAATATCGCTTCTACTCCCATCGTCTTTGAATAAGCGAGCCCCCTCATCAAGGCTAAGGGTGGTACTTTTCTCATCTATCGCCACCATCACTTTTTCTTCATCCTGTGGATTACGCATTAAGTGAAAAGGATGATTGCGAATAGCCATGGGGATATACAGACCCTCCCACCCTTCGGGTCCGACAAATAGATTCTCGCCAGGCTTCAGACCCATCATGGCAACCGGTATGAATTGACCATTTTCAGAATTTTTAACAAAAACAACAGGATATTCAGCACTTGCCTGAAAAAATTCATGCACCCCCAATGGAATGACATGTGCGTCCTTCATCAGCCTAAAATCTTTCCGCGCGCGAATTTTGAGCAACCCGTGATCAACTGGATTCAGCGGTACAAAATTTGATGGCATCGAAGTCTCCCGTGAAGTTTTAACTCTTTGTAAAATTGGAGCATAACATATTTAGAATGAAAAAAAGGGGAGTTAATGAAACTCCCCTTTTTCCCAAATAGCAGCTAATTAGAACTTATAGCTTACGCCGAGGGTAATTCTCCGGGCCGTATTATATTCAAACACAGGGAAGTCAGGTGTGAACCCGCTATTCGGCGTGTTTTGCGCGTTGTTGCCAATCTGTTTCGACGTTTCTTCAAACAGATTATTCACATCTAGATTAACGGTAATTTCATCTGTGATAAAATAGGCCGCACTTAGATCAACGCTGCCGAAAGCTTCGTGAAGTCGGTTACCATACGCTCCTGTTTCCCGCAGCATGTAGGCGCTACGGTAGTTGTAAGCGCCGCGAACCTGGAAACGTTCAGATTCATAATATGCCGTTGCGTTGGCAGAATGTTTGGATGCATCACTCAGAACCTTCTGGCCATCCGTGAATGTATCCGCATCATCAGACCCGGAGTCTGTATAGGTATAATTCAACACCAAACCGAAACCGTTGCCGAAATCCTGCTGATACTGCAGTTCAACGCCTTTAATAGTAGCGGCTTTGCCGTTTATACGTTCCTGGAATGTCCACCCTTCGGCGGCTTCTTCAGGGCGAATGGTGCCATTGAAAGGAATCTCACTATTATTAGCGTGACGCTCATTCTGACTAACAAAATTCTTCACATCTTTCATGAATACTGTAGAGGACAAAATGGAGCCTTCGGCGAAATACCATTCAAGAGCAATATCAAATTGATCAGAGATAAAGGGCTTCAACCCGATATTACCGACGATCCAGAATTGATTATCATCAACATCATCATTTGCCCCCCGAACATCCGGATTAACATAAAGATCAACATACTGAGGGCGGGTCATTACACGCGCGCCAGAAGTACGTAGAACCAAGTCATCCGCCAGATCCATCGCAATATTGAAACTTGGCAGGAATTGAGAATCTTTGGCATTTTGAGTACGCTGTTCGCCATTCACATAAAATGTCGATGTCGCACTTGTATGGGTATAACGTACCCCGGCATTACCGCGGTAGCCATCCCCTTCGAATTCAACCATACCATAAGCGGCAACCGTTTTTTCATCAAGTTCGCTATAAGCGCCCAGATCTTCGGTCTCTCCGATAATACTCGCTTTTGCCAGATCTTTCGCGGCATTAAAGTCAATGCGCAAAATTTCATGCTGATCCACACCAGCCTTAATCAAGCCGTTGTTGATCGTACTTGTCGCGAACGACGGGTTAAAACCCTCCGCCTGAATATACTCATATCGGCGGCTCTTCGTGTCATGGCCTGAATATTTCATACCAAATTTATAGGTCGTAATCGGCCCCCAAGACACGTCGCGGGAGACATCAAACTGAGCATAATGTTCTTTGTCGCTCTTGGGTGTGCGGTTAAAGTTCGACCCTGTCCCCATATCAAGGGTGCCCGGGTCCCAATCAAAGCCGATCTCGTTCAAGTTCCATTTCATATGGCCACTGGAAAAATCATAGGTACTGCCTGAAATATCGGGCACGGTACCATCATTCAACACCATTTCGAAATCAGTACCACCCGTGGACTCTGTCAAACCAGCCTGAAAGTCCACCACGAAATCGTCGCCTGAGTAGGTTGCGTCAAAGTCATAAACATTTGAGTTCATGGTCGCTTCCCGAGGACGCGCCTGGTAGAAACCAACATTCAACGCACCAGCAACAGGAGACCCATTCAATGATTTTGTTGTTCCCGCGTCAGGCCCACGTGTCAGGAATAAGGCATAGTTGGTATTATCCGCCCGCATTTTCATGCGCAGGTAATTCACCGTCAGGTCAAGGTTCTCATTCGGCTGGAACTGCACTGTTGCATTGATGGCGGACCGCTTACGATCCTGTTCGAATGCGACCGGACCGGCGCCCCATGCCCAAAAAGCTTCATCGCCCTGGCGTTCCATCTGACGGCGTTGATACACGCCGGAGACCAGAACCCCAAGGTTGCCCTGCTCATTCTTCCAGCTCACCAGACCGGAAAGCTGCGGATTGATTTTGCCAGAATCGTTGGTGTGCGTGCCTTCAGCAGAGGCATAGACACTCAGGTCATTCATTTCCAAAGGTTTGCGTGTATGGATAATAACCGTACCGCCAATGCCGCCTTCCGCGATATTAGCCTGCGCAGATTTATACACTTCAATGTTGCCCACCAGTTCTGAAGGCAGCAAAGAATAATTGAAGCTACGACGGGCGGGTTCAAGTACGAACCAACCAGTTGACGCCACATTCTGACCGTTCAACAACGTCAAGGTCATATTCTGACTGGCACCGCGAATGGCAACCCCGGCACCTTCACCAAATTGGCGCGCAATCGCAACGCCGGTCACCCGCTGTAGAGATTCGGCCACGTTTTTATCAGGAAATTTCCCGATATCTTCAGATGAGATGACATCCACAATCGCGTTGCTGTTACGCTTTACATTCAACGCCTGCTTCAACCCGCCCCGAATACCGGTGACCACAACTTCTTCCAGTTCCGTCACCTCTTCCTGAGCCGACGCGGCGGAAATCGCCGCAGGGCCGCTCATGACGACCAAAGCGCCGACACTGCCTAATAATATTGATTTTCTAGAACGCATTAATTTTCCTCTCCATGATATTTTCCCTAGATTCCCTAAGACGAATAACCGTTTTATTTTGTCCCGAACGCCTCGGTATCAACAAAAGCTATTGATCTTCAATTGTGGATAATACTCTTTTTGACAGCGCTGTCAATAATATTTTTTAAAGGATCGTTCATACGCCCGGCCCCGCCATATTTCAGTATGGCGCCAGCAATAATCATATTAAATTATTCTATAACAATGAATTAAGGAGACTTCTCCACATAGGAACGCGCCCGGCCATCGCATTCTTCATAGGCAAAAAGCAGACGGCCCGCGGCATCAAGGTGCGCAGAGAATGTTATATTGACCAAATACTGGCGGCCCTCCTGCCCGCCGCCCACAAGAATTTCTTGTGCGCAACGACCTTGGCCTAGATCATCCAGGAGCCGCCGACGCAAACCACATTGCCGAGCGCCAGGTAGTCCGCTGCGCTGTCGGACGTGATCCCCCCGGTCGGACAGAATTTCAGGTCTGGCAACGGTCCCTGCAGCGATTTCAACAATGCCCGTCCGCCAACGGCCTCGGCCGGGAAGAGTTTCAGATAACGATAGCCCAACGCCTGCAATTTCATGGCTTCGCTGGCGGTCGCCACCCCCGGTAACAGAGGCAAACCAGTCTCGTCCGCCACCGCGATCAGATCGTCTGTCGATCCCGGGCTGACCGCAAAGGTGGCCCCGGCGGCCTGGGCGTCGCGCAGTTGTTGCGGCGTCGTCACCGTGCCGACGCCGACAATGGCCTCCGGCACATGAACGATGATCTCCTTGATCGCCTGCAGGGCGCAGTCGGTGCGCAGCGTGATTTCCAGCACCTTCATGCCCGATTTCACCAGTTCCCGCGCCAGGGGCACCGCCTGGGCGATGTCCTTGATCACCATCACCGGGATCACATTGGTTCCGGCAAGAAGGCTTTCGAATTTCAAATTTTGATGGCTCATAAGGGGTCTCTTTTCTGGTCAGGCGATAAAATGACCCCGGATACGCGCCGCAGCGCCAATCAGGGCCGGTTGTTTCTGCAGGATTTGCAGGGTGGGAATATCCCGCACATAGGTCAGGCGTCCCTTGTTCTCAAAGCGCTCGCGGAAGCGGCTGTTGATGAAGAAATCCTGAATTTTGGGAAGAATCCCACCGGCGAGATAAACTCCGCCCGTGGCGTTGAAGGTCACCGCCATATCCCCGGCATAGCTGCCGAGAATGCCGCAGAAGATATCCACAGCCTGGCCACAGCGGCCCTCAGGATTTTCCAGCGCCCGCTGGGTAATTTCCCGGGGGCTGAGGGGCTCGGCCTCGGCGCCCTGCAAGCTGCAGATCGCCTGATACAGCGTGCTGAACCCCGAACCGGAAATCACCCGCTCCACCGATACCCGGGGATACTTATATTTCACCGTCTGCAAAATCTGCCGTTCCAGCTCATCCGCTGGCGCGAAGCCCACATGGCCGCCTTCACTGGTCAGGACTTTCCAGCCGTCTCCCACCGAGGTCAGGGCCGCAAGGCCAATACCGGTGCCGGGACCGAGAACAATTTTTGTCCCGTTGTCCTGAATTTCCCCGCCGCCAATTTTCAACAGATCCGCCGCATGCAGATAAGGCAGGGCGCAGGCAATGGCTTCGAAATCATTGAGGACAAGGACCTCCGCCATACCGAGATCGGCGGCGAGCTTCTCGCGGCAGAATGTCCAGGCACAGTTGGTCATGGTCACCTGCCGCCCGACCACCGGGCCGGCGATGGCAATGGCGGCCACTGTCGGCCGCTGACCGTCAATTTGCGCCAGATAGGATTCCGCCGCCTCCTGCAGACTGGCGTAATCGGCGGTCGGCAGGATCATCAACTGATCAATCGCAATATCTTCAGTACCCCGGGCGAGCGCGAAGCGGGCGTTGGTGCCGCCAATGTCCGCCACCAGAGTGGTTTTTGTCTGCGTCATGTAACGTCATCCTCGCCAAAAACCCCGGCGCCATTTTCGGCAGTGCCGACCAGTTGCCGGAAGGCCGAGAAAAGTTCCCGCCCCATGCCCTGATGGCTGGTGGTCAGATCGGCCGTGGCTTGCGCCCGCTGCGCCAGAATGTTGTCCGCGACCTTGACCTGCAAGGTGCCATGTTCCGCATCAAGTTCGATAATATCACCGTCTTCAATACGGCCGATGGGGCCGCCGTCGAGGGCTTCCGGTGTCAGATGGATCGCCGCCGGGACCTTGCCCGAGGCGCCGGACATGCGCCCGTCGGTGACCAGCGCCACATGAAACCCCTTATCCTGCAGCACGCCCAGGGACGGGGTCAGCTTATGCAGCTCCGGCATGCCATTGGCTTTGGGGCCCTGAAAACGGATCACGGCGACAAAATCTTTTTCCAGCTCGCCGCGCTGATAGGCCTCCAGCATCTCGTCCTGTGAATGAAAGACGATCGCCGGCGCCGTGATATGGCGATGTTTTTCCTTGACCGCAGAGGTTTTGATCACCGCCCGGCCAAGATTGCCGCCGAGCAGTTTCAGGCCGCCGTCCTTGCTGAAGGGCTCCGCCACCGGCCGCAGGATATCCCGGTCATGACTGATCGCCGCGCCGTCTTTCCATACCACCTCGCCCGCCTCAAAGAAGGCGTCCTTGCAGTAAGCCTCAAGGCCCCTGCCCATTACGGTTTGAACATCGTCATGCAGCAGCCCGGCATCGCGCAGCTCACGCATGAGGTAAGCCATACCCCCCGCCGCATGGAAATGATTGACGTCCGCCAGACCATTGGGGTAAATCCGGGTCAGGGACGGCACCACGTCCGACAGATCCGACAGGTCCTGCCAGGTAAGCTTGACCCCCGCCGCCCGGCCGATGGCCATCAGATGCAGGGTATGATTTGTCGATCCGCCGGTGGCGAGCAGGCCGACCATGCCGTTGACCATCGCCTTCTCGTCAATAATCTCGCCCAGCGCCGGGGCCTCGGCCAGTTGCACCACCGCCGCGCGGGTCATGGCGTCGCGCATGTCGGTGCCCGGATTGATAAAACTGCTGCCCGGCAGATGCAGGCCCATGATTTCCATCAGCATCTGGTTTGAATTGGCGGTGCCGTAAAAAGTACAGGTGCCGGGGCTGTGATAAGACGCGCTCTCGGCCTTCAACAGTTCGGCGCGGCCAATTTTTCCCTGCGCGTAAAGCTGGCGGATGCGGGCTTTCTCGGCATTGGACAGGCCTGACGTCATGGGACCGGCGGGGACAAATATTCCCGGCAGATGACCAAAACTCAACGCCCCGATCAACAGACCCGGAACAATCTTGTCGCAAACCCCGAGGTAAAAAGCCCCGTCGAACATATCATGGCTAAGGGCAATCGCCGTCGCCATGGCAATGACATCACGACTGAACAACGACAGTTCCATGCCGGCCCGGCCTTGCGTCACACCGTCGCACATGGCCGGCACGCCCCCGGCAAACTGGGCCACCGCACCCTGGGCCCGGGCGGTTTCTTTGATCAGATCGGGGAAGGTCTGGAACGGCTGATGGGCCGACAGCATGTCGTTATAGGCAGAAACAATGGCGTAATTGGCTTTCACATCACCGCTCAAATCCGCTTTGTCCTGCGCATCACAGGCGGCAAAGGCATGGGCGAGATTACCGCAAGCCAGTGCGCCGCGTGTCCGGCCCTGCCCTCGGGCCGCAGTGATCTTGGCGAGATAGGCTGCGCGACTGTCGCAGCTGCGGGCGATAATGCGGTCGGTGATCTTCTGTAATTCAGGTGTCATGTCAAAGTCCTTCACGGCGCCCAATAGAGGGTCACCGGCGTCTGCGTCTGGTTCAAGATATGGCTGACCGGCTGATGATTGCTGATCTGTTGGCGGGCCTGTTCAAAAACCGCCCATTTCTCATCACCATAGATCAACAGTTTGATTTCCCCGCTGTTGAGCAGGGCGTTTCGGGTCATGCTGATCCGGGGTGTCTCGCCCGCACCGCGCCGGATCGGGTGGCACAGCGACAGGGCGTCCGCCGCCAATGCTGCCGGTGTGTCAGGAGAATCCGGAAATAACGAGGCGGTATGGCCGTCAAGCCCCATGCCAAGCAGGGTAATGTCATAGGGACTGGGCAGATCTTCCAGCGCATGGTTGCTCAAATCCGCGCCCTTGACAATATCCTCCTCCAGGCTTTTCAGGCCGATGAAATGCGCCGCCGCCGCCTTTTGCCGCAACAGGGTGTCATGCACCAGCTTTTCATTGCTGTCCGCATGATCGGGCGCGACCCAGCGTTCATCGCTGAGGCCGAACCAAACCTTGTCCCAGTCGAATTCCTGCTGCGCCATCATTTGATAGAGCGCCCCCGGCGAGGTGCCACCGGACAACAGCATGCTGGCCTGATCCCGGGTTGCCACCGCATTGGACAGGCCCGCCATAATGTCGGCCAACAGCGTGGTCAACAACGCATCACGGCTGTCTTTTTTGATCACCCGAATATTGTTCATCTTAAATTTCTTTCTCTTTGCTGTACCAAGTGTGACCGTCGGCGGCGAGCAGCGCATCGCTGGCCTCAGGCCCCATGCTGCCGGCCTCGTAACTGTGCAGGGGCAGGTCAGCCGCGACCCAGGCCTTGCGGATGCCATCAATCCATTTCCACGAGGCGATAATTTCATCATGACGGACAAAATAGGCCTGATGACCCTGCATGACATCGCCGAGCAGTTTTTCGTAGGCGTCAGGGATACGTACGGCCTCCCCCGCCAACATATCGTCGGTGAAATTATGGTGGCCCAGATCATCGGCAGATTTCAGCACCTGCTTCATCGCCATCGAACAGGAAATAGTCATATCTGGTTGCAGGCCAATGATAATCCGGTTGGCGGGCGCACCCGCATAAGCGGTACTTTCCGGCGCCTTGAAGGTTACCACCACTTCGGCGTAACGCGCCGACAGGCGCTTTCCGGTGCGCAGGTAAAAGGGAACCCCCTGCCAGCGTTCACTGTCAATCAGTGCTTTTACCGCGACATAGGTCTCGCCAGTGCCGGCAATGTCCTGATCCGCGATTTCTTGCCGATAGCCCGGCTGCGCATTTCCCGGACCATATTGCGCCCGCACCACATGATCGTGAATATTATCCAGTGTCACCGGACGCAAGGCGTCCACCACCCGAACCTTCTGGTCGCGAATGCTGTCGGCGCTGCCATCTGTCGGCGCATCCATGGCAACAAAGCACAAAACCTGCATCAGATGGTTCTGAATCATGTCGCGCAATATGCCCGCCCGGTCAAGAAAGGCCGCCCGGCCCTCGACACCAACGGTCTCCGCGACGGTGATTTCCACGTGGTCAATATGATCCCGGTTCCAGATCGCCTCCATCATGCGGTTGGCGAAGCGGAAAGGCAGGATATTTTGCACCGCCTCCTTGCCGAGATAATGATCAATCCGGTAAATCTGGCTTTCTTCAAAGCTGGTGGAGAGAATGTCATTCACCGCTTCGGCGCTTTGCTCATCTTCCCCGAGCGGTTTTTCCACCACCAGGCGGCTGTTGATCGGGTTGAGGTCATGCTGCTTGAGCTGCGCGCACACCGTGCCAAATAAAGTCGGCGGCACCGCCATGTAATAAATGATCTCCCGCGCCCCGACTGGCGCCAGATAATCTTTCAGCGTCGCCCAGGACTTCTGATCGGGAATATCCAATTCACGATAATCAAGCAACGTGGCAAACGTTCGCCCAACCTCGCCGTCATATTTTTCACCGAGATACAATTTCAGCTTTTCCAACACCTGGTACTGATAATCCGCCCGGCTGACATGGCCCCGGGACAGGCCGAGAATACGACTGCCCATCGGCAGTTTCCCGTCCCGATAGAGGAAATACAGGGCGGGCATCAATTTCCGCAGACATAAATCGCCCGTGCCGCCAAAAAAAACAATATCCAGAGCCGTCATTTTATTTTCTTTCCCATCCGGAAAATCTCATTCACATATAGTTTAACAGGTTATTCAAAAAAAAAGTCAGGGGTGTTGCAACAGTTTCGTGAGGACAACACCCCTGAAGTTGGACTAATTCACATCCATAAATTTAACATTGATCCACCCACGCCTTACCACCAGGTGGCGTAAAGCGCCGTCAGGATCAGCACCACCGCGATGGTGGATATATTGTAAGACCGGCCGGTGGTAAAATCGATACCCTCCAGATCGACCGCATTCTTCTGCACGCCGCGTTTCTCCATCAGGGTGACGATAATACCCAGCGCCAAACAACTGAGGAAGACAATCCCCACCCGATCAATGAAGGGCAACGACGGCCACAACATTTTCAGGGCAAAGGACAGCACCGCAGAGCCAATCGCGGCAGTCAGCGCCCCGTGAGCTGTCGTCCGGTTCCAGAACATCCCCAGCAGGAAGATCACCACGATGCCCGGGGTGAAAAAGCCGGTAAATTCCTGAATATACTGAAACGCCTGATCGAACTGGCCGAGCAACGGCTTGGCGCAGATCATGGCGATCACCAGTGAAGAGAAGCTCACCAGACGGCCGATAAACACATAATGCGCCTGACTGCGGTTCTTCTGGTAGTAGCTGTAAATATCCATGGTGAAGATCGTTGAAATACTGTTGGTCATTGACCCAAGCGAGGAGACAATCGCCGCCACCAACGCGGCAAAAACCAGCCCTTTCATGCCCACCGGCATCATCTTCATCAGTTCGGGATAGGCCTGATCCGGCGACGCCAGGTCAGGCGCCAACACCACGGCGGCAATCCCGGGCAACACCACAATCACCGGCATCAGAAGCTTAAGGAACGCGGCAAAGCAAATCCCCTTTTGGGCTTCCCCCAGGTTCTTCGCCGCCAGGGCGCGCTGAATGATATATTGGTTAAAGCCCCAATAGGACAGATTCATGATCCACATGCCACCAATCAGGACACTGAGGCCCGGCAGGCTGGCATAATGCGGGTTATCCTTGCTCAGGATCATGTCGAATTTTTCCGGCGCCTGGGCGGTCAGTTCCGCAAAACCGGCAATGATGCCTTCTCCGGCCCCGATCGCATCCAGGGTGACATAGGACAGGAACAACCCGCCGAACACCAGCAACACCACCTGAATAATGTCGGTAAAGGCCACGGCCTTCAGCCCGCCGTAGAGAGAATAAGCGGCGGCGAACGCGCCGAGGAACAACAGGCCATACATCAAATCAACGCCCGTCACCGTATGGATGGCCAAGGCGCCGAGCCACAGAATGGCCGTCAGGTTGACAAAGACATATACGCCAAGCCAGAAGATCGCCATGATGGTGCGTACCCGATGGTCATAGCGCTGTTCCAAAAACTGCGGCATGGTATAGATGCCGTTTTTCAGGAAGATCGGCAGGAAATATTTCCCGACAATGATCAGGGTGATCGCCGCCATCCATTCGTAAGACGCAATCGCAAGACCGATGGCATAACCCGACCCGGACATGCCGATGATCTGTTCGGCGGAAATATTGGCCGCAATCAACGACGCCCCGATCGCCCACCAGGGCAAAGACTTGCCAGCGAGAAAATAATCCTCCGCATTTTTCTCGTGGCCCGGCTTTTCACGCGACACCCAATAGGCCAGCCCGATAAGACCAACCACATAAACAACAAAAACCCCGATATCCAGATTCGCTAATTCCATAACGCTACGCCCAGCCTTCCCGTTTTCAATATTTTGAGCCCATTTTTATATTTTTATAATGTTAGCGCTATCATTTATAGCACATTCTGTCAATCTAGTTTCCCTTTACATGGCATCACAATGTGGTCTTTTTCTATATTCCGGGCCATAAAATCCGTTACCTTACAATAGTTTACTGGCCCACCAAAAAACTCGGTTCATTAATCATTGCCACGTCCGCGAACATCTTCTAGTCTCTCTGGCACGCTCTAGAACCAACAAGGCTATGGGATGATTCAGAAAATGAAGACCGCCACCATGCAGGATGTCGCCAAACTGGCCGGCGTCTCGATGATGACCGTTTCACGGGTGATCAGCAACGAGGCCAAGGTCCGGGACAAGACCCGCGACAAGGTGATGGCGGCCATTGAGGAGCTCGACTATCAGCCCAACCTGTCCGCCCGCAGTCTGGCCAGCGCCAAGTCCCATCTGATTGCCCTGTTTTACCAGAACCCCAGTGAAGGCTATGTCGGGCAGCTGCTGATCGGCGCCCTGAGCAAGAGCCAGTCGCGGGGCTATAATCTGGTGGTCAGTTCCCTGGACGAAACCACCGACGATGTGGAAACCGCGCTGAAAGCCCTGGTGCGGCGCAACAAGATCGAAGGCATCATCCTGCCGCCGCCCCTGTCGGATTCACAGCGGGTTCTCGATATCCTGATGGCGCTCAATATTCCCGCGGTGCGCATTTCGCCGCAACGGGATGACCACCCTTTTCCCTTTGTGTGCATGGACGAGGCTCAGGCCGCTTTTGACATCACCGAACATCTGATCACCCAGGGCCATCGCAAGATCGGCTTTATCCAGGGTCATCCGGACCATAGCGGCAGCCATCTGCGTTATGAAGGATATAAGCGGGCGCTTGAAAAGCATCACATTGACATACGTGACGACTATATCCAGCAGGGTCTGTTCACCTACCGGTCCGGCTTTCAGGCGGCGGTGAACCTGGTGACGCTGGCTGACCCGCCGACGGCTATTTTCGCCAGCAGTGACGACATGGCGGCCGCGACCATTTCGGCGGCCCAGAAACATCATCTTCAGGTGCCGAGCATGCTGTCCGTGGTGGGGTTTGATGATGCGCCGATCGCGTCAGCCATATGGCCGTCCCTGACCACGGTGCGCCAACCCATTCTGGAAATGGCCGAACGCGCGACCGACCTGTTGATTGATGCGCTGAAGAAGAAGCCCGAGACGGAGCAAGAGATGGAAACCCCGCCGGAGCAAAATCTGGAAAATATCCTCGAGTATCAACTGATGCTGCGGGAGACCGTGGCGGCGGCCTGAAAGTGGTCATTGATCAGGTGCTCAGCCACACCTCCGACCAGCACGCCTGGTTTCAGGAAAGCCGTCAGGGTCGTGAAAATGCCAAGGCCGACTGGTACGTCTGGGCCGACGCCCGCGCCGATGGCGGCGCCCAGATCCTGCAGGAAGTCGAATTTTGGCTGAAGCGTGGCGTCGATGGTTTTCGCCTTGACGCGATCAATTTCTGTTACCATGACGCCGAACTGCGCGACAATCCCGCAAAACCCATGGCGGAACGCCGCGGCCGCGGCTTCAGTCCCGATAATCCTTATGCCGCGCAATGTCATGTCTATGGCAATGACCGGCCGGAGACGCTGGCCTTCCTCGAAGAGCTGCGCGCGCTCCTCGACCGCTATCCCGGCGTGATGTCTATAGGTGGGCGAGATCAATACAGAGGATTCGCTCAAATCCATCGCCGACTATACCGCCGACAACAAACGCCTGCATATGGGCTATAGTTTTGAGCTGTTGGTGGATGATTTTTCCGCCCGCCATATCCGTGAAACGGTGGAGCAACAGATGGCTCACCTGAATGGCGCTCAACCCTGCTGGGCGATCAGTAATCATGATGTCAAACGGGTCTTGAGCCGGTGGGGCGGCGACAATCCGTCGCCGGGGATGGCCAAGATGCTGACCGCCCTGCTCTGCAGCCTACCGGGCACGATATGTATACCTATCAAGACGAGGAACTCGGCCTGAACGAAGCGAATATTGCCCACGCGGACCTTCAAGATCCTTTCGGCATCAGATTCTGGCCCGACTTCAAGGGCCGCGACGGATGTCGCACGCCTATGCCCTGGACGGCTGACGCCCCCCATGCGGGCTTCAGTGACGCCGTCCCATGGCTACCGGTGCCGACAGATCATCTGGCCATAAGCGTAGAGGCGCAGGAAAGAGATCTGAACTCGGTGCTGAATGCCTTTAAGAATTTTCTAAGCTGGCGCAAATCCCACCCGGCTCTATTGCACGGCGATATCAAATTCCTCGACAGCCCGGACGGCACCTTGGCCTTTGTGCGGACGTATAAACGGGAGAGCATGCTGGCGGTGTTTAATTTGACGAATAGGTCTATAATGATACCGCGACCTGAAAGTACAAAAATAACGAACTTGCAAGACCGCCCAAGCCCTGCCCCCCCCCCTTTAGAGATGAAGCTCTTACTTTAACTTCGTACAATGTTTTTTAGAGCAGAGTTGATTGCTCTTTTTTCATAAAGGCAATATTCATTCAGCAACTCGTTTTATAAAAACGAATAGCCTGTCACCCATACAGTATCAAACGTGACCCAAGAGTGTATTACGTAAATTCACAAGGGAAAAATCAACTGGAAAATAGGGAGGTCTTTTCAGAGAAAACGTGCCTTAATTATTTGTGTGAAACAAAAGTATTTTGTGCATCTTACCTTCTAACCACTTGCGCTTCCCGCAATAATTAGATACAAAACTACCTTGGACTTCTTCTATAAAGCTGTAAGCGAACAGACATTCAGACGATACATCAATCATTCCAACTTTAAATAGGATAAAAATGAGAAAATTAGTATTTTTCGAATTAAATGAAGTGCCATTTAGAGTATTGAATACTTATGTAGATCGTCATCCAGACTCGGCATTCAGTAAGCTTTTACAAAAATCTACTATCGCGAAAACAGTATCACCAGATTCAAAATGGCTACATCCGTGGTGTACTTGGGCCACTGTGCACCGCGGTGTGGATACAGAAAAGCATATGCTAACCAATCTAAGCCAAAACTTAGAGGATGTTGACATTGAATTTCCCCCCTTATGGAAAATTCTTGCCAATCAAGGCGTGCGGATTGGAATTGGAGGCTCCTTGAATAGTTGGCCCATGCCCGCAGACCTTTCACAATATGATTTCTTCTTACCTGACACTTTTGCAAGTGATGCACAAGGCTTCCCTCCTGAAGTAGCCAAATTCCAAGACTTCAATCTAAACATGGTTGATAAATCAGCAAGAAACGTATCGACTGGCATCTCTGGCGGCAAGGCTATTGCACTCTTGCCTCATTTGTTAAAACTCGGTTTCACGCTTAGTACGGCAAAAAAGATTATCGGGCAATTGATTGCTGAACGTCAGAATCCCATCCGAAAAGGCCGTCGGCGTATCTTGCAAGGTGTTTTAGCATTTGATGTTTTCTTTCAACAGCTAAAGAGTAAAAAGCCACAGTATACAACATTTTTCTCCAATCATGTTGCATCAAGTATGCACCGCTACTGGGCTTCAAGTTATGCCGAAGACTTTAAACAAAATGATTTTGATCCAGACTGGGTAAGAACCTATGCTGATGAAATCGATTTTGCAATGACACAAGCAGATGATATGCTCGAAAAGCTTATGATATTTGCCCATAAGAATCCTGAATATACAATCGTTTTAACCACAAGCATGGGGCAAGGTGCAAACCTAGGGAAATCTATCGCTCGTCAAATATATATTAAGGATGCCGAGACTTTCCTGCAAAAACTGAATGTGGAACCCGATGAGTGGCAACGGCGTCGCGTCATGTTGCCACGCTTTGCATTTATTACAACTCCTCAAAAATCAGAACTTATACGGCAACTTTCCTCGACTCTAAAAGTCGCAGGCCAACCTGTTCGACACGAAGAGCGGGCCAACGACTACCATATGTTTCATTTCGGCATGGAAAATGTTACGGATGATATGGCCTACGTAGAGATAGGAAATCAAAAATTTACATTGGAAGAAGCCGGTTTGGAAAATACTGTTATCGAAGACCAATCAGGGTCATCAGGATACCATATACCAACAGGTATGTGGATCAGCTATGATCCAAAAAATATGAATAAACAAAATATTCAAACAGAAATCGACACCCGCGAAATTGCCCCTGCAGTGCTTTCACACTTTGATGTCTCCGTCCCAGAATACATGAAGAAGTTATCATCTAGCCTGATTAACCGCCAAACTCCGTGACTAAGAAAATATCTGGCTCTTAGAGAACCAAAACTGAATAAACATCTCAAGAAAATATAATTACTCAACACTTCCCTCTAATGCTGCCTCAAAAGAGATCAGCATGTCATGCGCGAGTGCTTCTCGGGAATATTTGGGGGCGCAACTTAAACTGTTTTTCCGATAGTTCGCCATCAAACCAGGGTTCCTATACAAATCTAAAATGGCTTGCGACATCTGCTGTGCGTTTTCTGGTTCAATGTTGATTCCACAGTCACATTTTTCCACAATACCCGTAATCTCTCCCTCCGGCACACCAACGAGGACAGGCAAGCCCATACCCATGGATTCAAAAAGTTTTGAGGGAATGACAGTTTTAAATACAGGGTTATTTTTCAAATGGATCAAAGAAACGTCACACAGGCTCCAAAGCCTCGGCATCATCTCCTTTGGCTGCCTAGGGATCAAGCAAACATTTTTGAGTTTCTTTGCCGCAACCTGCTCCTCGATAGCGGTACGCGCCGCGCCGCCCCCAGCGAAGAGGATGACAATATCTTTCTCATGTTGTAGGAGTTCGGCGGTATCCACAACCTTATCCAAAGCGTGGGCCATGCCATGAGTGCCGACATAACCCACGACAAACTTGTCCTTAAGGTTATATTGCTCAGCCAACTCCGGATCTTTTTCATCTGCTGGTGCATATTTAGTCAGATCTACACCATTGGTAATAACATCTATTTTCTCGGCCAAAACCCCTCTTTCAACGAGTTCCTTTTTAAAGGCATGTGTGACAGAAATGATCCGATCCGATCTGTGATAGAGGAACAGTTCTATTCTTTCAAAAACCCGGATCAACAGACTGTCTTCCATTGCGCCAACAGCCTTGATCGACGCTGGCCATAAATCACGCAATTCAAAGATAAAAGGCCTTCGGCGCACCACCGATAACATCCACCCGCCTATCGCGCAAAAGAACTGTGGCGACGTGGCCACAATAATATCCGGCCTTTTCTGGAACAGGCCTGCAAAGAAACCCATAAACATAAAGGAGATATAATCCAGCGTCCTTTTGAGAAAACCTTCGTTTGCAGTAATATATGTCTTGACCCGCACGACTTTGATGCCCGACATCATTTCGACCTGATACAACCGGTTTTTATATCCCTCAAAAACCTTGCCCTCTGGGAAATTTGGCACGCAAGTGATAACAGTCACTTGGTGGCCCTTTTCAATCCAGCGGGTCGCATGTTCAAACAACCTTGTCGCAGGGGCATTACCTTCGGGCGGAAAATTATCGGAAAGGAAGAGAATATTCATAATGTAATTGTGGTTTCCAAGTTTGTATCAAAAGCGATCTCAATCACATGAGCAGAGACGAGTGTATTAAATTCTGGAGCGTAACAGTATCTTGTTAAATCAATTCTTTTTGCACCTTCAAATCTTATCAACAAAGGGCCTGCTTGGACGGTGTTTTCTCTGACCTCAACGTCAACATTCGGATGAAAATGTATGCGAGAAATGGACGCCCCAGCCATTAGGCGTTTGCAGAAAATTTCATCCGATATTAAAATTTTACTGGGCTCGAAGGAGAAAGTTCTTTGGTGCTCATACCTTGAGTGACCATAACCAACATAAGAAACAGTGGCTTTATCTCCGATAACTACTCGCTTTTTGATTTTTGCCCGCCTGCCAATCCGGAACGCGCCCCAGATTTCACTTTGCTCTTCACCCGCAATCTGAACGGTATTATGAGAAACTGTTGACCTTTCCAAGTGGCGCCTTGCAGAATTCTCGTATGTGCTGACACCAGTATCAACAATAATCGGTTGATCAGCCGCAAATAGTTCATAGTTGGCCATATCACAGTGGGCATGCCCAGGGATGTAATCCGGCCCCACCTGCCCCGCGTCCCCAAAGAAGGCGTATTTTCCAGTCTCATACCTGAAATAACCACTATTAGGCAGATCCGTCAGCCCATCTGGAAAATTTTTGGCTACTTCAAGCCCAACAGATGAGCTCAGAGATGTTATATCCTGTAACGAAGGTGTAATTCCGTAAGCTGAATCATTAAAGAGTGGGGGCAATCCATCTGGCCTCGTCATGATCACAAGCCATTCAACAGCTTTTTTAGCTTTATATTTCCATTCTTCCGGAATGCCCCGCTCCCCCACCTGGAGCAGATATAGAATATCAAGTAAATCTTCAACCAAAAGGGCCTGGTAAGTTGTACTCAGTTCAAAATGGCCGCCATCGTCAAGAAATTGTTCGGGAATTTGCTCTTCTAAAATTTTAAGTCCTCTTGAAAGCCACCTTTCTGGTTCGGGTCCTTTAAAAAAAATCCCCGCAAAAACTAGAGCTTTAGCATTAGCAAAAAGATGATTCCCAAGAAGGTGAAATTCAATGGTTTTCATTAAGTACCGTGTTTGAACAGCCAGACTATGAAGGGCATTTTGAGATAAGGTGTTTCCACTAAGAGCCCACTTTATCCAGTTGGTTATCCTAAGGCTAATTGGATATGGCTCCCAACCATTTCCATGCTCTATTGGGTTTTCAGCAATCCATTGCTCAATCAACTGTTGCTTAAGTTCAACAGTTGTTTTCTTATTCATAAGTCCTTCAAAGTAATGAAGATTATAAAGCCATAGCTTTGATAAAGATTGATCATTCCATCCGCTTGGGAATGTCAGTTTTTCTTTTTTGTTGAGAAATAGAAATGTATCTGTCCATAAAATAGATTTGGACCTTGGTATCGCATAAAAACTATCGACTGAAAGGCCCCGCAAACTGAGCGCGGTTGAATTATTAATTTTTACCGGAAATAGCTTGCGCTTAATCCGGTTGGTTATTTGGATAGCTTTTAAATGGCGTAATGTCCGCCAGTAAAGGCCTGCTTTCTTTAATTTTTTCATTTACCGGTTGTCATTATTGTACCAATAATTGGTCCCAAGCCTTGATCGCGACACGTGATACCTCCATAATTTCTTCATAAGGAATAGGTGTGTTCTCTCCATTTCTTAGACTTTCTACGAAGTTATTGCAGCATTCCTGTTGTCCCTTATTTTGTTTAAAGGTTTTACAGTTAATCGACTTGTTGCCAAAGCCTGTTAAGCGTCGGAAGTTATTAAGAATCATTATGTTTCCGTTTTGGAATACTTCAATTCTTTCTTTTGGAAAAGATTGATGACCATTGGCAAAATAGTGAATAGTGGCAAGAGAGCCATTTTTAAAACGGAGCATGATAGATGCTGTGTCATGGCAATCAGTAACGCCTTCAGGCATTTTCATGGAAGCTGCCTGAATATCAACTATAGGACAACCGCACAAGAAGCGGACAATATCGATGAAGTGGCAGGCTTCGCCAATAATACGGCCGCCTCCAGCTTCTGAATCTTGAACCCATGTATCAGCAGGAATTGCTCCAGCATTGCACGTATACATAATGCTCATGGGGTCAGTGGATTTCTCAACTTGCTTTTTGAGTTTTTGCATAAGTGGAGCGTAACGGCGATTAAAGCCGACCATTAACTTAGGATTCTCTCCTCGGTCATAAGCCGCTCGATAGGCTTCATCGATCTTATCAAGTTGTTTGTTTGTAAGGGCGAGTGGTTTTTCAACAAATACATTCTTACCTGCAGCTAGTGCTTGTTCCACAAAGTGAGAATGCGTACTATGTTGCGTGCCAATAACAATGGTATTAACTTCACGATCCGCTAGCATTTCATTACTATTTGTTGTGTTGAATTCAAACCCCAATTTTTTGCCATGATGTGTACCTGAAACGCCTTGGGAGGTTGCAATTGTTTTTAGTCTTGCGCCGGTTCTCTTAAAGGCAGGTAGAAGAATACGACCTGCATAATTGCCAGCACCAATTGCACCTATAATGACTTGCTCTGATGTATTGGAAGTATTTTCACCAATGGCCAGAGTCCGTGTGGCACTAGCTTTAATATCAGCCTTATAAGATAAGAGAACACCAAGAGCCCCTTTCTCTGCCATCAGTAGGTCATAGGCCTTGGGCGCATTTTCAATCTCGAATGTTTTGGTTCTTAAGTCGTCCGTGTCGATAGCACCGATGGCCATCATGTCAAGGATTGCTTCAAAGTTTCGTTGTTCTGTCCACCTGACATATCCAACAGGATAATCATTACCGTGGTCCTCGTAACTAGAATCATATCGACCGGGGCCATAGGAACAAGAAACATGGAAAGAAATTTCTTTTTCAAAAAAATCAGAGCGTTGAAGTTCTAAGCCAACAACGCCAACCAATACCACACGGCCTTTTTTACGGCACATGGTGGCTGCTTGATGCATTGGTTCATTACTTTTTGTGGATGCTGTTATGATCACACCATCGACACCACGTCCGCGTGAAAATGCATCTGCTGTGGAAATAGGGTCTTGAATTTCCGCCAAGTTCACGGTTTCAGCACCATATTGGCGCGCTAGTTCAAGCTTTGCCGGATCAAAATCTAGGCCAAGAACACGGCAGCCATTGGCGCGAAGAATTTGCACAACCATTAAACCAATGAGACCAAGTCCTGTGACAATAAAACATTCACCAAGTGTCGGATTAGCTAAGCGAATACCCTGTAGACCAATAGCACCAACAACAGTGAATACTGCCTCTTCATCCGATACTGTATCGGGAATTTTTGCGCAAAGGTTTTTAGGCACACAGACCACTTCTGCATGGTGCCCATTTGAGAGAACTCGGTCACCAATTTTGAAATTTGAAACACCAGTTCCTATTTCTATCACCGTACCCACATTCGAATAACCCATAGGCAGAGGTTGGTTTAATTTTGACTTGACGGCATCAATTGTGGGAAGCAAACCATCAGCCTTTACTTTATCTAAAACCATCTTTACTTTTTCAGGCTGTTGGCGGGCTTTTTCAATATAACTAGAGCGTCCAAAATCAACAAGCATGCGTTCAGTACCCGCTGAGATGAGGGACTGAGCTGTTTGAATAAGAACATGTCCTTTTTTACAACGAGGGCGAGGGACATCGGCGATGATTGAGGTACCCTTGGCGAGATCTTGGAGAACTTGTTTCATAAATTTATGTCTTTTAACTTTTTAGTATTAACTCAGATGATTGTAAATGAATAGGTAGTAACATTATAATTCGGGAAATACTATTAAACTCTCAATCGTAAAAGTGGATTTACAAAGGTATTTGAACGAATGAATGTAGGATAGAATATTCCTTATTACGAAGCTTTTTTGTCGCCTTCGGGCTGATTTATTGATTGTTCAAAATATTGTAGCGTTAGAAATAGGGGGGGTACATTTATCTAGATGGCTTTGAAATACAGCAGATAATTATATTTTTAATCTTATTTTCCCCATTGTGGACCGAATTGGACTATTAATAATTTTGAATTTAAAGTTTATATCTACATTACTTAGATCGAAGTAATGTCCCAAATTATCTTCATCTATATCATGTGGACTCTTGAAGGTAACATAAAAAATGACGAAACCATTTTCTTCCTGGCCGACTTGAATAAAGTCAGCCTTATCAAATATTCTATGATGTCGCCCAAAAACGAGTGCTGTGAGAGGAATTTTTTTGCCCCCTTTGTCAATAATATAGTCTCCTTCACGACCCTCCGTTATGGAAAAATTCTTTAGAATACCATTTTTGTCAGAAGTCCCCTCAGCCTTATCTCCAGTATCATAACGTATCATTGGCATGTCAAAATTATTGTATGAAGTTCCGATTAACTTGCCGCAATCTATTTCTGCATAACCATATGTCATAAAAGGAGAATATATATTACTCTTTTCTTTATCAACGGCTAAAATTGCCATTTCACTATGCCCATACCAAGATATATAATCAAGATTCCATGTTGTCTTTAGATAATTCACCATATATTGTACGGGGAATTCTGAGCCAAGAAAACAGCATTGAAGGTTGTTCTTTATAATGACCTTTTCTTCATAGCTAGTGATTGTATCTAGTTCCTTAAAAAACTCATAAATTGCAGAGGGGTAACCATGCACAAATTTTATTTTATGCTTTTGAATTAGATGTAATATCTCACCTTTAAAGGATTTAATGCTCTTATAGGTATTAATTATAAACTCGTTGTGAACTGGGTTGTATATAATATTTTTATTTCCAAGATTTTTTCCGCGTAACGTAATTTTAATATCGGTCTTTACATAATTTTTATTTTTCCAGATGTAGTGCATATGCGCCCACTCCCTGGAGAATGCTTGCTTGTCTAGAAAGAAACTAAAAGGCTCTCCGGTAGTCCCCCCAGTGTTCATTGTTAATGCGCCATTGAATTGATCAATATGTGTCCTAAGTAATTCTTTAGTGATAATTGGGAATTGTTTGAAATCATCAAGATACTTTAGGGAAGTCCCCAAAAGGTTATGCTTATCATAAAGTTTTGTATAAAAATCAAATGAACTAGTGGCATGTTTAATAATCCTATTTAGCTTAGTGACTAGATAAGAAGCCCGTTCGTCATCTGACAGGGCATTGAATTTATGGATGCTATTTTGTGTTGAGGTATAGCTGTTACCTAGTCGCCATGAAAAGGGGATGTGAGTAAAAACTTTCCCGATGCTGTATGGCATCTGAGATACTGTATTCTTAATAAATACCTTAACTTTCATTTTTTATGGCTTTCAAATATACACTTAATCATTGTTTTTATTTGTATTGGTTGAATAGCCCCCGGTTTGTTAGACACCCTTGAGCTTCCATTTTTGTTGTCGTTCAAATTCTATCGGTGACAATAACCCGGGGGCTATTCAGGTTATAATAAAAAAATTAATATACATGAGAGTGAAAGCATGCAATATGAAAATTTTTAGTTATGATTTAGAATTGATAACAGTATATTCGGTATAGTTAAGGTTTGAATTATAAAATTAAGGTCAAAATGAATAAACAAGAAAAATACATATTGCAATATGGTAGTTTAGCTGGGTGGCCATACAAGATAGCGAAAGGGCTGCGGAAAAAAGGGGTAGCAAGTAAGAATATCATTTTACATGATAGAGATGTTCATGATCTTAATCGAAAATTACCATATGACGAAGCTTTGTGTGACGTGAACTCGGGAAAATTTCATAAATTCAAAACAATTGTCGATTTTATTGAAAAAGCAACGACTGAGTGTAGTCTCATTCATTATCATAGTTCTAATATTTTCTACCGAGAATTGCATTGGTTATATGAGGGCAGAAAGTTTACACGTGCGGAGATTCCTATGCTGTTGTCCTTTGGTGGTGGAGATGCTAGGCCTCTAAAAATTGCGAATAACAAAAATAGGTTTTTTTATAAGGAACCCAATATAGTAAAAGACTTTATTATTTCGGCTAGATATTTTTCATGGTCTAAAAATATTAAATACGCCGCTACAGATCCAGAAATGACTGATTATGCAATGCCATATTTCGAAAAAATATTTCCCTTTCGACAGCCTGTAGACCTTACAGAAATAACTTGCAATGTGCCTGCTAAAGAAAATGATTACCCTATTTTTCTTCATATTCCGACAGAACCAAAGGTGAAGGGAACTGAGGAAATCGTTGCAGCTGTGAAGCAATTAAAAGAGGATGGATTCCATTTTGAGTTTAGATTGAAACGACAGTTGACTCAGCAGGAAGTTTATAATGAAATCCAACATTGTGATGTCTATATTGATGAGCTGAAATGTGGATCACATGGGGTGACAGCTGTTGAGACAATGGCGAGTGGTAAACCAACCATTACTTATATACGAGAAGATTTAGTCGATAAGTTTCCGAAGGAGCTTCCGATCGTGAATGCTAACCCTGAAACTATTTATGACGTTATGAGGGGGCTAATTATGTCACATTCAATGCGGCATGAGATAGGTTTGGCGAGTAGATCATATGTTGAGAAGTACCATGACCTATTGGTCGTTTGTGACGACTTGATAGGCATATATAATGAAATCTCCTAACGTTGCCCGAATGAAAAATATTACACGCTCTGTGTCCGATAAAGGTTTTTTTCACCTATTATCCTCTAACTTTGCAGTCCAATTCTTAGGTTTTGGGGTAATACTTTTCTTGCCATCTGTTCTGAGCCCAAGTGAAATTGGAAATGCGCGCTTATTACAATCTTATAGCGTACTTTTTATCTTAATTGGTACCTTTGGCTATAATGTTGCGTTATTGAAGGTATGTGCTGAAAATATTACACGAGAAGAGAAGGCGGAAGTCTTTAAATATTGTCTATACCGTACATTTTTCTTTTCAATTATTTCCTATGTCAGCCTCTTAGTAGTTAATTTTTTCTATATACGGGGCGTGAATGAAGTTCTTGGTCAATGGATGCCGATTTATGGGGTTGTTATCCCTTTTGCGGCAATTGTATATTGTTTAACTGCTTACCTGCAGTCGCAGAAAAGAATTAAAGATGTTGCAAAAGCGCAAGTAATTGTACGACTTACTTTTTTATTTTTAATTATACTAGCTACATATTTTTTTGGATTTATTGGTTTTGTACTTTCGACTATTATTTCTTATTTTGTGGGCATTTTTCCTTTTGCTCTATTTATCCCACTTGCAATATTTGAAGGTGTCGGAGAAACCAACAGAAAGGATCAAATAAATCATTATGCCTATTTCACATTTTTTGGTGTAGTGGTTACAACAATCGGACAATATGCGGACTTATATTTACTTGATTTTCTGAAGGTGCCGGATGACCGATTAGGCGTATATTCATATTCAATCCTCTTTTTACAAGCGGGAATGGTAGTGGTTAATACTGTACAATCTATTGTGTCGCCTTATATTAGTGAACGTCAGGACAATAAAGAGTGGGTGTGGGTAAAAACATGTTACTATCAATTGCTGAGTTTTATATTTTCCATATTTATTGCAACAGGTCTTTATGGGGGGGCTATTCTGCTAACGAGGTATTACCTTGGCGAGGAATATGCAGAGTTACCTGATTTTGTATTAGGAATATCTGGTCGCTTTTTAATTTGGTCATGTTTTGCTGTTGTGGGGGCTTCCTTGGTTGGGTTGGGGCGTTTTAAAGAAGGGTTCTACTTAGCTCTTATTACAACACCGACGGGAATTATTTTGGGATACTTATTTTTCCCTATTTGGGATATTTATGGAATTATTATTGCTCAAATGATTGCTGCTACACTTACACTTTTAGGCTGTTGGGCGGTTTTTTGGCGAGCTACAAGGCGCAGCTAAGGTATGTCTATTTATTTTAAAATCTACAGATATTTAAAGAACTAAAATGAAGTTTTGTGGTTTTAGACTTTGTAAGGAGCGGTAAATGCAAAAAACAATAATTTTTGAACTAAATGAGGTGCCTTTTAAAGTTCTAGAAACCTATATTGATCGCCATCCGGTAATACTCCTGTTAAATAAAGGTGATGGATTCAGAGGTAGAATTTTCTCGCGACAATAACGCAGGAGATTTTACTTGAAGAAGTCACGCTATTCAGACAGTCAGATTATCAGTATTTTGAAGCAAGCCGAGGCCGGTACGCCGGTACCGGAACTTTGCCGTGAACACGGCATGAGCAGTGCATCCTTTTACAAATGGCGCGCCAAATACGGCGGCATGGACGCGTCGCTCATGACCCGGATGAAGGAATTGGAGGCGGAAAACACCCGTCTGAAGAAGATGTATGCTAATGTCCAACTCCAGAATGATGTCATCAAGGAAGCCATGGCAAAAAAGTGGTAAGGCCGTCCCAACGTCGTAAGATGGCCAAGGGGGCTGTTGGCGCGGGGCGGCTGAGTATCAGGGCGGCGTGCCATGTCTTCATGATCAGTTAGACATGCTATCGCTATCAGCCCAAGCTAAATGATGAGAATATGTTGATTGCGGACTGGTTACTGAGTTGGTAGTGTCCAGAATATATTAGCCATTTGCTCGGCATATGGGCTGAGGACCAGGGCACCGGCCTTCGATTCATTCAGCCCGGGAACCCGCAGCAAAACGCTTATGTGGAGCGCTATAACCGCACCGTCAGATATCATTGGCTCAACCAATTTATCTTTAAAACAATTGAGGAGGTGCAGGACGCCACGACAAAATGGCTCTGGACATATAACAATGAACGGCCCAATATGGCTCTCGGCGGTATAACGCCAATGCAAAAATTGGCTATGCAATCCATAGCCGCTTAACTGGTTCTACTTCTGAAGCCCCCTAAAAAGGGGGGTATTACCATTACCGGAACCCCTAAATTAATAGATCCTGACCCTAGATACCGAGGATGTTTGTGCAGCTGTTTTTATATTACTTGTGAGCGCTACTAATGTGGACCATAATATTCCTAAGTGTGGATTAGTAATATTAAGTTGGATAAATGCACCCAATAATAAGGAGGCCAATATCGTCGTTCTCAATGCATGGGTATTTTCTGCACCTTTTTCAAAAAAGTCAGTAAAAACCTTAACGAAGAAAAAGAAACCTAAGCCGAATAAGCTATAAATTTCCAGCAACTCATTATGAGTTGTTCCAAAATTGAGAAGCTGCCTATATGGGTTTAGAAGTGGGAGAAATATATTTTGTAAAGATGTAGCCAGAAAAAACTCATGCCAATGTCCAAAACGGAGAGTTAGAGAGGCATCTGAGCTGAAATTATCATAAAAGTAAATACCTATAACTACAGTGAGCACAGCTAGTAAGGAGATCAAGGTATATGATAGGGTTTTTATATTAAATGGGACAATTTTGAAATACACTATTAGGCATGGGCCAATAATTATTATTGCCTGAAATACGCGGGAATATGCATTAAACGTTGCGGCAAAACAAATTAAAGCCGTCAGTACTTTGAAAATAGAAATTTTCTCATCATTTATGGCATCATTAACAATAATGAAAAGCGACAGGCAATAAAAAAAAGGGAAATAATCATAAAAATTATAAATGGCAATTGCATCAGATATCAAAAATTCTGTCACAATTGTTTTAAAAAATAGGATGTCAGTTAGAAATTTCATCCATATTAAGGCCCAGCATACATGTTTGAATATTCTATAGTAATTGAAATCAGGCTGTGAATTTTCTATTTTGTGTTTGACTAGATAATAATTACAAATTGGAACCACCATACCTAGGAACAATGGTATACTTCTCATTATCAGCGGTGTCGATATGGATAACAATAAATAACCTAATAATACGAGTAGGGCCATAAAATGAGATATAGGTAGTTTTATTTGTCTTAAATGGAATAAAAATAAAATAAAAACGGTAAAAATGCCGATAGGCAAAGAAGGCGTCATGTATCGGTTAAAAGGCGTGCTATCAAATACTATCCCTTCACCCAGACTGTAACCAATGAAGACGGGACTGATAAGAATTATCATGAACGTATAAGCTTTGAATTTTTTCCATGAATAATATTTCATTTATATTTTTAACTCACCCGTGTCATGATATTTTTTTTCTAGTCATGCTTAAAAAAAGCACTCCAAATATGGCAGTAATAAAGCCTAAAATTCCGCCCAAAAATATAAATAAAGGTATTTTTGAGCTGGCCGGTCTATTTGCTAGCATAGGAGGGTCAATAACCTCAAAAGCAAATCCTTCATTAAAACTCGTCATCATGAGGCTACGCATCTGTTCTTTGATCAGGTCTCCAATAAGATTTTTCATCGTATTATTACTTGTAGCGTCAAGAGTTTTATACAAATAACTCAATCGTTTGTTTGTGGTTATTTGTGAGCGTGTTTTCAGATAATTGTTAATCTCTTTAGATAAATCTTGAAGCCATTTATATGCCAGAGAGGGATCGTAATATTGGATCTGTAAAATAAGGGTATTATTTTTTATGTCAGGCTGAATAGAAAAAAAGTCTTTCATAAATTTTTTATATACAATGATTGGCTTTGGTTTAGCTGAATGGTCTATCCATTTTTTGTGAATGGGATCATAAATATCTGTATCAAAAATGAGCTCCGAAGTTTTAGGGTCCCAACCTTTAGTAGCATAAATTTGAGCGGATAAGTTGTTCTTTTCTATAAAAGAAAGAATAAAAGTACGTGATGTGATATGCATTAGTAATGCATCATTTTCCCCGCCGCCAGAGTTAATGAGTCCCCCGGTTAATGCACCTAAGCTAGCTAATCCTGATGAAGGAATTCCTGAACGATCTTCACTTCGTGGCTTTATGAGCATATCGGACACATAATATGTTGGCAAAAAGGTGGCACTTATACCCCCAATGGACAGCCCTAAAATAGTGACCATTAGTATAATCAATTTATATCGAGTGCAGATTATCCATATATCAGCTAAATTAAGCTCATTTGTGGGTTCTTGAGTATTTACCTGAGAGGTTTGATTCATGAAAATCTCATTATTCTTTATCTTGCTTAATCGTATATTTTAAATAGAAACTCATAGGAATAAGATCCATTTTTGCCATCAAATAGAAAAATGGCCTCAAAATTTCGAATGTCCGCTTGTAGGTTTTGAAGTCTGTATAATCCTTTTTAGGAAGCCGCATAAGAGCTTCTAAACCTTCATCCGTTAATTTAAGCCTCGTTTTCATATAGTCCAACAATCCGTCTTCTATATGTGGGTCTTGTTTCATAAGCTCTAAAGCTTCTTGCCGGGTCATGCGTCCATCCCGACAATAGGCCGAGTAGCCGGCAATGCGAAAATCAATACCCCAGCGTTTTGGGAAGAAATAGCTATGTACAAAACTTGCTGTCCTGTTCTCCAAGTGGTGTCCACCATACCATTGCCAACCATAGGTTTCGGTCAGCATTTGTTTTGCTTCTTCTTTGTTGTAATTCAGATAATATAAGGGCCGAATTGATTTGATTTGATTAAATAGCATCCATTTAAGTTGTTTTGATAACCATAAATTGGGAAATGTTTTTAATTTTCCTGTACCGAATTGGGCATGAACACTGGCAACATATTTACCGTCAATATATACCCATCCGGTAGGCGCGGAGCCCTCTGTTCTGAAGCAATGTCCGTCGATCTTATATTTAATGCCATATTTCGCTGCAGCAATATTCATCGTAGCAGCAAGGCCAACGTCGGTTGGGTTGTCAATTTCTTTAACGCCGGCTTTCAAGTGAGCTAATAGAAGGTCATCGTATTCATTGTTGTCAACGACAATGGTAAATAAGTCGATATTTAATTTGCTTAGCAGGGCATTGATATTTTCAGTGGCAATTGTAGAATTGTATGTATTATCGAAATGAACAGCAAGAAGTCGCAAATTATGCTCGGTTGTTAGGTAATGAAGTAAGTAAGAGGAATCGCAGCCACCGCTAACGCCAATAATAGCATCATACTTCTTACCTTTGCCGGCCTTTTTTATATTAGATATGACTTTTTTGAGTTCAATGCTGCCTTCTTCACCATTGGGGTATATGGCTGCTAATTCATCAATTTCATGACAATAATTGCACACACCTTTTTCATTAAAAGAAATATTAGGGAGAGTATTATCATAAATACACCGTGTACAAATCTGCTTAGTCATTATTACTCAGTTCCTTATATTCTTGGAAATTGGTTATCGGGCATTTAGCGTTGTAATAGTATGAATTAGAAAGAAAATTTCTAGTTCATAATACCTTAAAAACTTGAATTTGCATCATTGAATCTTTATAATTCAAATACCAGAGCAAGTGAAGAATAAAAAGGACAAGATGGGTTGTCGAGGGCTGATTATATAAATCGTAGATAATGCCGTCTAATATATATCTTCTAAACAATCTAAATTGACTAAGGAAAATATTATATGCACCCTTTTAGTGATGAAATAGACCCATTACTGAGACAACAAATTTTACTTTATCATTCAACTGCAACAATGGCGGATTCAGAAAGAGCGAATGTGTTGGGGTTGCCTGAGGGGTGCCGAATAAGGGAGGGAGCAAAAATAATATCACAAGAAAAGCTATCTATAGGTACCAATTGTTGGATAGGAGAAAATGCTATTTTAGATGCCTCGGGGGGGTTGGAAGTTGGAAGTAGTACTTCAATAGGACTTTCCGTATTCGTTTGGACACATGATAGCCATCTGATGAATATAGATGGAGATAATTCGAGAGAAGATAACCATAGGATAAAACGCCGCGCTACAAAGATTGGGAATAATTGTTTTATTGCTGGACATAGTGTTATTATGCCTGGAGTTACAATAGGTGACTCATGCATTATAGGGCCCTTGAGCGTTGTCTATAACGATTTGCCCGATAACAGTACTTACACGCCGTACAGAGATTTTTATAAACAAAAAAATACAATCACTAAACTAGAAAAACGGATTATGGAACTTGAGAAATTAGTTCTTAACAAGGATCGTTGAGGTAAATCACTCATTGTCCTTGACATGGAAAAGATATTCTAATTCTTTTTGTTTTGGAAAACGTATTAGGACACCCAAATCCTTTCCTTGGAACACTGCAATGCTTCCAATTGCAATAGCTGAAGCACCGCCCTTTATGACGGCCTCTTGAATGTGTTGATTGTTACCAGCTCCCCCCACAGCAATAACAGGAATATTTATTGCCTGCGTTATTTGAGAAAGAATGTCGATATCAAACCCTGACCATGTTCCCTCAGATTCGATGAAGTTTATCATCAACTCACCGGCTCCAAGATCTTGCACCTTTTTAGCATACTCAATAGGGGATATTTTTAAAGCTTTTTTACCTCTAGATTTATAAACGGAATATTTTTTGGATATAAGTCTCCTTTTTATATCCATGGTAACCATTACGCTCTGTGAACCAAATATATTTACCGCTTTTGGAATTAGGCTAGCGTCTTTTATAGCTGCAGAATTGATTGAAACTTTTTCAATTCCAATCTTATATAATTTTTTAAAATCATCAACTGACTTAACGCCACCACCATATGTTACGGGGATAAAACATTCACTCGTAATTTGTTCTAATAATTCAAAATTAATTGATTTATTTTTCTCTGATGCAGTTATGTCTAAAATTATAATTTCATCAACTTCTTTTTCGTTATATATTCTTACGGCATTTATCGGATCGCCAACATAGCGCGGCTTTTTGAATTGAGTTGTTTTTACTAACCTACCTTCATCTAGAAGGAGACAAGGCATAACACGCGTCTGGAGCATTTAATTACCCAAACCTGAAAAATTTTTCATTAGCTTCATTCCGTATTTATGACTCTTTTCTGGATGGAATTGAGCTCCCATTATATTCCCTTTTTGAATAGCAGACGCAAATTCCACCCCATATTGTGTAGTCAATAATACATCTTTTTGATTTTTACATTCATAGTAGTAAGAATGTACGAAATAAAACTTTGATTTCTCTTCAAAGTCATTGATCAGAGGGCTGTCTTTTTGAGCCTCAACTCTGTTCCAGCCCATATGTGGGACACGAATAGAAATATCTTCATATAGATTTGAAAATCGTTTTACTTTTCCTGGAATCCAGCCCAGGCCCTTTTCATTGCTTTCTTCGCTTGAATCCGACATGAGTTGCATGCCTAAACAAATACCTAAAATAGGTATGTTATCATTAAATATCCTATCTTCGATTACAGGAATTAGCTTACTTTGTTGTAGTGCTTTCATACCACTACTAAAATGACCTACACCCGGTAGAATGATTTTTTCAGCTTTTTTGATGTCTATTATCGATCTGGCAAAATAGCATTTGGCCCCTACTTTTTTGAGCATATTTGCAATTGAGCCTAAATTGCCAATTCCATAATCTACTATAGCTATCATAAACGAAATATTCCAAATGAAATGATAAAATTATTGAAACGCTATAAAATTTACACTGTTTTTAATATAGCTAAGTAAGAAATAATAACATCACATACAATCCCAACATCAACATTATTATGACAAGGTAATGTAATTGTATTGCTCTCAAGCCACCAAGCATTGGGCTGAACATCATCATATTTATTTTTGTAATATGTTGTACCACTCAAGCAATATGTCCCCAATGTTGCCTCGATACCATTTTCACCGAGATATTTAGCAAATTGCACTTGTTCGAAAGCTTCCGGTAAAGTAAATACTGCTGACTGAATATTATGCTCACAAAATGCATTGATCTTCTGAGCTTTGAAACCTAGGGGGATGAGTTGCTCGCAATAGGCCTCATACATTTTCTGTCGGTCTCGAACAATGTTATCTAGCTCAGCAAGTTGTGTGTGGCCCAGCAGGGCCTGAATTTCACTCATACGGTAGTTATAACCATATGTTAAAAAGTCCATACCGAGTCCTCTTGTACCTTTGGCACCATGCATAAGTTTACTTTCTAGGAAATCGGCATATTTATCTAAATTTGTCAAAATAGCGCCACCTTCACCCGTGCACAGTAATTTTCGCGGATGAAAACTAAAGCATGTCATATCAGCTATCGCACCAGTTTTAATGCCGTTGCTGCTGCTGCCTATAGCGCAAGCGGCGTCTTCAATAACAGGTATATTATGCTGTCGACAAATATCCATGACAGCTTCAATGCCAGAAGGGCTACCTAATGCATCTACAAAGATAAGAGCCTTTATATTATCCGTGATTTTAGTTTTTAAATCTTCGGGGCACATATTAAAAGAATCACGCTGCACGTCAACAAAAATGGGGCGCGCTCCCATATCCTCAACGACATTTGCAGTAGCCGGAAAAGAAAAATCAGATACCAAAACATCGTCGCCTTCCACTATTCCAAGGGCTTTCAGGCACATAGTTAGGGCTGTCGTTGCGGAGGTCACTAAAAAGGCATGTTTTGCTGAGGTATATGCCTTCAAATCTTCGGAAAACTTCAACACATTTCTTCCGCGTGTAAATTGGCCGGATTCAAAAATATCTTTTAGTCCGTCTTCTACTTGGTCAAAAGAAATATAGGGCTCAATTAATTTTACTTTATCCATTTTATACTCCGGTTTTTTAATGAGGGATATTCTCTTTATACCAAGTAAGAGTATTTGCTAACCCTTCTTCAAATGATGTGAGTTCATAGGATATCATTGTTTTTACTTTTTCATTGCTTGCGAGATGACACAATACATCTGCACCACGTGCAGGCTTCTCGATGATTTCGCCCGCATATTTATAATAGGCGCAAATCTTGTGCACCACTTCTGACATCGTAAAACAATTATCTGTAGAAATGTTAATGCTTTCCCCTGTCGGCATAATGGGAAAGAGCTGCATTACAGCATTCACTGTATCTGTAATGTAGATAAAATCTCGGCTCTGGCTTCCGCCACCATGAATTTCGGGCGGAGCTTTACCTGTTAAAATACGCTGTGCTGTGATGGGGATAATGCCCGCCATAAATCCTTTAAAATTCTGCCGTGGACCATAATTATTGAATGGCCGAACAATGAAAGCGTCCAATTCAAACATATTGACATAACTTTCAAGGGCTAAATCTGCTGCTGCCTTACCAGCAGCATAGGTTGTGGTGGGTGCTTTTGGATGCTTTTCATCCATTGGTTCATAAATTGCGGTGCCATAGACTTCTGATGTAGAGAAGTGGCAAAGAGACTTAAACTTTCCCTTCCGCTGTAGTTCAAGTAAATTAAGAATACCCTTCACATTCGTATCAAAGGCATTAGCAGGGTTCACAAATGAATAATTCAAAGCTTTTGTGGCACAATTGAAAACGATATCAACATTATGGCGTTCAAAGATATAAGCCATTGACGTTTCAAATTCTATATCCTCATTATAAAAGGTTGCGCCCTTTGCAACGGCTTGTTCAATATTTTCTTTGGAGCCTAAAAAGAGATTGTCTACAATGATAAGCTCTTTGGCACATTCTTTCAGGATGGCGTCACAAAGGTGGCTTCCTATAAAACCGGCGCCACCTGTAACGAGTACAGTCTTACCATGAACCGTTTCTCTTATCATTTAATTTGCCTCTGAATATTATCACAGACAACTAAGGCATCAAGTCCTGCATCTACACCTGGAACAGAAACTGTTTTTCCAGCGCATCCCAGGATAAAAGATTGCAATTCAACCAATAAGGCCTCTTGAGGCCGGAGTTCGACTTGGTGTTCTATAGAAGAAATAATATAAGCATCATTGGAATCTCTTTTCATTTGAGACTGCATGCTGACCGAGATTTCTTTTCTAAGTAAATCACTATTTACAAAAGAGTTCTCGCATGTCACTTGTATGCTTCTTATCTTTTTATCTGTTATCCTACTGGCGATTACACGAGAAAATGCGCCATTTTCATGTATAAAAAAAGCACTTGCAAAGGCAACTAAATCATTGTCTTTTAGTCCATAGGCCTTCACATCCGAGATAGGGCCATTTAAATATAATGCCAGATCAATATCGTGAATCATCAAGTCTAGGATGACATCTACATCTGTGATGCGGCTGCTCAATTTATTTGTACGGGTCAAGTCAACGTTGATCGCTTTGTCTTTTGAAATTATATTCTTTAGCTCCATAACAGCTGGATTAAAGCGTTCGATAAAACCAGTTTGAACAAAAATTTTTTCCTTTTCTGCGACATCTTTTATTTTCCTGGCTTTCTCCAAGCTGTCAGCCAACGGCTTTTCAACAAAAACAGACTTTACGTATTTTGAAGCCAATATAAAATGGTCATAATGCAAGCTGGTTGGGGAACAAATGACAGCTGCATCTGCACCAGACAGTGCAACGTCGATATCAGTTGTAGAATTTACGCCATACTGTGCGGAAAGATTATTAAGGGTTTCTTCGTTTACATCGAAGATGTAATGAATCTCAATGTTTTTCAACATTGATAATATGCGCAAATGATTGCGCCCCATATTGCCAAGGCCAAGCAAAGTTACTTTAATTGTTTGTTCTAATGACATTATCTTCTTCTCTTACTTTTCATCTTCTTCTCTTACTTTTCATCTTCTTCTCTTACTTTTCGAGGATATCTTGATGGGGGCAAGGCGATGTAACATCACAATGGAGCCTTTCCCCACTCTTGTTTACATAATCAATTATTTTGGCTGGGCTACCCATAACCAGAGCATTGTCAGGTACATCCTTTGTAACAATCGCACCTGCCGCTACCATACAGTTTTTACCCAAAGTCACTCCGCACACTATGGTGGCATTAGCCCCAATACTTGCCCCATCTGATACAATGGTAGAAGTGACCTTCCAGTCAGTATTGTGAGCGCGCGGAACTAAATCATTGGTGAAAGTTGCATTAGGGCCTATAAAAACATCATTTCCTACTGTTAAGCCATGGTACAAGGAAACACCATTTTGGATCTTGCAATGATCACCAATAGTAATATCAAAATCAATATAACAGCATTGCCCGACAATGCTGTCTGTACCTAGCTGGGCGCCTTCTCGTACTTTAGACCAATTCCAAACCTTTACGCCATCTGAAAGGTTGGCATCTTCACTCACCTCAGCAGTAGTGTGAATATAGATTGTTCCGTTCAACATAAGCTTAGCCCTTTAAAATTGAAACAACAGCATCAATAATTTGTTGTTGATCACTATCTTCTAAATAGGGATGCATTGGAAGGCTAAATACTCTTTCTGAGAGATCTTCAGAAACGGGCAAAGTCTCAGTTGCTTGCGGATAATGCACATATCCTGGTTGCTGATGCAATGGGATGGGGTAATAGATCGCTGTGGGAATATTTAGTTCTGCTAAAGATTTAATAATTTGTTCGCGCTCGCCACTGGAAATGCACAACGTGTATTGAGCCCAAGCAGAGGAATATCCCTTGGGTACAACAGGTGTAATGGCTAATCCTTTAAAAGCGGAATTATATTTTTGAGCGACCCTATCACGCGACTTTAACTCTTCCGGAAAAATTGCTAACTTCTCTAACAATATCGCGGCCTGAATAGTATCCATTCGAGCGTTCAGCCCTAACCTTACATTATGGTAGCGATTTTCTCCTTGCCCGTGGACGCGGATGGAAAGCATTTTTTCATACAGTTCGCTATCATTAGTGAATGTCGCACCGCCATCTCCATAGCAACCGAGTGGTTTAGCTGGAAAAAAACTTGTTGCTGCCGCATCCCCAATTGATCCAATAGTTTTCCCTTTGTATACACCACCAAAGCCCTGACAAGCATCATCGAGAACTAAAAGAGACTTTTCTTCTGCTAAGGCAAGAATTGCATCGAAATCAGATGGTAAGCCGAATAAATCTACGGGTATGATGGCTTTGGGCCTTAGGCCTAGCTCAATAGATTTTCCGATACCCTTTTCGACACTTGCAATATCAATGTTATATGTTTTAGGGTTAACATCACAAAAAATGGGTGTTGCACCACTTAAGGCGACGACCTCTGCTGTCGCAACAAACGTAAAGGCAGGAACAAAAACGGCATCCCCTGGTCCGATATCCCAAGCCATTAATGGTAGTAGTAATGCATCTGTACCACTTGAACAGGAGATCACATGCTTAACACCGCAGAATTCTGCAAGCTGTACCTCGAGCTCTTCTATCTCGGGCCCCATAATATATTTTCCGCTATTAATGGCCGACATCACTGCAGTGTCTATTCTGTGGCCTAGATATCTACGTTGTGCTAATAAATCAATAAAATGCACTTTTTATCTCCTAATTCTC
Organism: Paremcibacter congregatus; assembly: GCF_006385135.1. Taxonomy (GTDB): domain Bacteria; phylum Pseudomonadota; class Alphaproteobacteria; order Sphingomonadales; family Emcibacteraceae; genus Paremcibacter; species Paremcibacter congregatus. Next base: position 449,024 of record NZ_CP041025.1, on the reverse strand, counting down.
CAATAGCTAAAAATTATACAATTAACTTAATATTTTTTAATTGAATTAAAGTTGTAATCAAAATGAGAGCGTTCTCCATCAAAAACACAATAATATTACCAGTTGTAGACTAACTTATTAAAATAAATTCATGGGTAGCACAGCAGTCGCAGAACCTACAACATAATTTTTAAGAATTAATGTTCTTGCGATTAATATTTGAACAGAGGTAATGGTATGGACGGTCCCCATGCGGCATTAGCTGTGCCGAGAGCGATGCCGTCGCCGATGACGTTCCAGGCTTGTGCATAAACGCCCCAGTCTGGATCAGTAATATTGATGGTTGCGCCAAGTCCAGCAGAAATCACAAGGCCGTCAGTGGTCATTGAGGCGGGATTATTGCTCGCCAGGGAGGCTTCGAAGAGCGCGTCCATGCCCCAGATCCCCGCGCTGATGTGAGAACGCTGATGCCATCGAATATGGAATTTCCCTGGTAATACCCACGTTAAATAAAGGTATTCAGAGATAGAATTTTCTCGTAATTATAACGCAGGTGATTTTACATGAAAAAGTCACGCTATTCGGACAGTCAGAATATCAGTATTTTCAAGCAGACCGAGGCCAGTACGCGTGTTGTGGAGCTTTGTCGTGAACATGGCATAAGCAGCGCGGCCTTCTACGAATAGCGCGCTAAATTTTGCTGATCCGTGCTGCCCTTCGGGTGGCGGCATGGACGCGTCGCTTATAACCCGTCTGAAAGAACTGGAAGCCGAGAACACCCGTCTGAAGAAGATGTATGCTGATGTCCAACTCCAGAATGACGTGATCAAGGAAGCCATGGCAAAAAAGTGGTAAGGCCGTCTCTGCATCGAAAAAAGGCCAAGGGGACTGTTGGCGCGGGGCGGCTGAGCATTCGATCGGCGTGTCATGTCTTCATGATCAGTGAATAGGATAGGCTCAATTTAACATGTAAGTTACCTCTTTCAATTTTGATGTGTGTCAGATCAAATCTCAACTAATATACTTTATTATAGGTAGATCATTATGTGTCATGATTAATTTAATTCCGTGTTTTTAAAGAACTTATTTAGTATTGTAACATCCATTTTATACCGACACTCGTGAATGAACCATTCTTTCCCAATATCGCTACACCATCACTAGAATGCCTCAGATCACCCGTAAGATTTCCAATCCTCAGATCACTTTGAAGCGAGACTTCAAAAACGTCTATGTTTTCATTAGATACAGACACTGTGTTGTTTCCTGTTCCATCAACATTTATTCTAGCGCGGTGGTATTTGGCAGTATATCCCCAACCATTAAAGCCTTTATATTCCCACACAATACTAATTAGTTTGCTGTCATTATCTAGGCTATGCCCTACGGCACGACCTTGATATCGATACCCGGTTCCGTATATAGAATGCTCATACATAACGTTAAACCTGCGTGTTCCAAACAACCACACCAACGTATCCGCTGTATCTGTAATTTCAGCTGTCATTCTCCAGGAAGCACCACTCTCTCCATAGGCACCAAATGCTGAGATTCCAATCAACCGAGAAAACTGAAATGGCAGGACAACATTCTGATCCTCGGCCGTACCTTCCGCATAAAGCTTAAGTGAGGTTCTCTCCCCAACAGCCATACTATAGGCCAAGTCAATGCTCGCCAGTTGGTTCCCCGGCTCATTGGCGGTCCCGGTATTATCCAGATCCCCGACGGAAATCAATGCTCTCGTCCAGGTATTAAACCCGCAAGGCCGCCCATCGCCACACAATTGCATCGTGCGCGACAAGCCCACTTCGAAATTTTCTACCGGCTCGAAACTCAGCCGCATGCCCGCCACCAAGGCGTTCGGGATATGACGGTCTTCTTCCATCTTGGCCACAAACATATCCCATTGCCATGGACCGATCCAGCTGAGCCATTTGCTCTCGAACGCCTTCGGTTCAATCCGGCGCAACCCCACGGACGGCATCGGGCGGGCGTTGTTGCTTAGAATCAGCGTACTCTCGCGACCCGGGCCCCACCAACGGTCAAAGGCGCCGGCATAAACCGACCAGTTGCCCCAGTCCTGGGACAGGTAACTGCCGTCCAGATGGGCGTAATCCTCGCCGTCGCCTTTGCGGTATCCGCCTTCCAGATGCACGGTCGTGCCGCTGTCGTCATTGTTATACTCGAGGGTCGCCGAGGCATCGAGGTCATTGCGGGCGGTCTTGGCGAAACCGCGCACGATCGCCGGATTGTTGGTCAGTTGCAGATGGGCCGCGGCGCGAAATTCGCCGGGAATTTTTTCCTTCACCCGCATCGCCGCCAGGCGCACATAAGCCGGCAAATCCATCTCACCGGTGCGCGACAGACCGCGGGTAATCTGTTTCCAGGAAATCGGCCAGGTATTGACCGGACCGGCAATCACCCCGTGACGGGCCAGAACCTCCACATCATTGCGCAACTGCATGTCGCCCACCGCCGCCCAGGGCGACGCCTGGACCGCTGTCGATAACATACTCAAGGAAAAAATCGCCCCCGCCAAAACGCCCCCATATTTTTTAACCAACATACATTCCTCTACCTTTTTATTACCGGCCTCTGCACGCGACCTGATCGTCTCTCTAAAGGAGGTTCTATAACAGTTGCAATATTTATCCAAGATTAATCGTTTTTTTGTCCCGATTCAGGCACCTCACCGGCGGCTCCCTTATCCCGCCCCTAACTCCGTTCGTCGCATCTTTCTGGTTTTTCGCCACGCCTGTGCTACACTCTCGCCCACGGAAGATATCATTAAAAACGGCACAAAAAACGCCTCGAATGTGGGAATTCTCATGAAACATATCCTGATCACCCTGATCGGCAGCCTCAGTCTGCTGACCACCACCCCGGCCCCCGCCGCAGAGCGGGAGAAAATTGACCCGCCGCGCAGCCTGACCGCCGAACAGGCCAAGGTCGCCGCCACCAATTATCAGCGCTATTGTTCGCTCTGTCACGGCGCCGACCGTCAGGGCCACGTCAATGACCACGCCCCTTCCTTACGCAGCCGCAGTCTGTTTGAATCCGGCGTGCCCCACGCCATCCTCCGGCCGATGTCTTACGGACGTCAGGGCACCGCCATGGGTGGTTACCTTGATGAAGTCGGCGGCCCGATGACGCTGGATGAAACCTGGGACCTGACCTACTGGCTGTTTGAACAGGCCGGGGTCGACCGTCTGAAATTCAGCACCAATCCGGTGCCCGGGGATGTCACCCGCGGCGCCGCCGTTTATCAGGAAAATTGCGCCAGCTGCCACGGGGCAGCCGGTGAAGGCGTCACCGCTCCGGCGCTGGGCAACGCCTCGGCGCTGGCCCATAACACCGACGAATTCATCCGCTACGCCATTCAGGAAGGTCGTCAGGACACCCCGATGGTCGGCTTCAAGGACAGACTGTCGCCGCAAGATATCGACAATGTCACCGCCTTCCTGCGCAGCCGGGCCAGCGGTTGGGACGACAGCACGCCGATCTTGCGCGCCCTGCCCACCCCGGATCACTATATTATCAACCCGGACGGCAAAGACCCCGACTTTACGCTCGCCGATGACATGTATGTCTCCTCTGCCGACCTGCTCGCCGCGCTCACCGCGGGACAGAAAATGGTGCTGCTCGATACCCGCGTCACCTCCGTCTGGCAACGGGCCCATATCAAGGGCTCTGTGCCACTGCCCTATTATACTGATCTGGATGAAGTTGTCGGCGACCTGCCGAAAGACGTGCAGATTGTCGCCTATTGCTCCTGCCCCCGGGCCGCCGCCGATCATGTGGTTGGCCAACTGCGCGAGCGCGGATTTAACCGTACGGCGGTGCTCTATGAAGGCATTTTCGGCTGGATGAACCTCGGCTACCCCGTGATGCGCGGCGAGATTGAGGGCGTCGGCAAAACCGAGGAAAGCGCCCGTCATTAAGGCGTATTTCATCTCAGCCACCAACAAAATAAAATAATGGATCAGAATCAGACCGGGTCATATTCAACATTGTTGAATATGACCCGGAAATACAATCAATCTAAACTGACCGAACCGAATAAGTAACGGTTAAACGGCCGCTCTGCGTCTGCGGCCGGCAAGCCCCAGCCCCACCAGACCAAGACCGAGAAGACCGAGTGTCGCAGGCTCAGGAACCCGACGCGCAACATCAAAAGTAAAATCGTCAATCGCAATATTACTGGAAGCCGGCGAGATCGAATCCCATGTAAAGGTCTTAATGTTATTCCATCCAGAGAAATTGATCTGCTGCCAAACGGCATCGATCACGATATCCATTGTATTCAGAATATTTCCCCCCAAAGCATCAAGCCCCTGAAATCTTACCGTAGTGGAGCCAGACCGAGCATCAGCATGGATCCACAAATTATCCAGATCAAAAGTTCCACTGTCTCTGGTGAAACTTGCAATTCGATCGTTATAGTTCAGCATATACTGATTGCCACTATGCGCCGTTGGTGCAATGACCGCACAGGAAGTGGTGTTATTAAAATCGCCATTCGTCAGGGTAAACCCGGAAACTGAATCTGGACCAATTGCCGTACAGTTAGCTGTCGCAGCACTGTCGAAGTCTATGGTTGTCGCCTGAGCGGAAAGCGACGAGAACAGCCCTACGGCACTTAATAAGGTTACTGATTTAACTAAATTTGACACGGTCATTAGTATCTCCACTTATTTTTGTTGTTTCTCTTGCAGAACAGATGCAAGCTCCATTATATGTTTAAAAAACCTCAAGAAGGCTTGATAGAATTGTTTTAATTCATGCAATTTACATGCCACCTCATCGGAAATCGCGCATTTGTGCTACTTATCTGAATCATCTCCCGCGATAGAGAACAAGACATGTAAAAAATTCCGACAGTTTCGGCCAATTTTCCGCTCAATTTTACACTTCCCTGAAGGATAATTCAGAGAAACCGTGCTTCATAATGGATAATCACGAAAACGTTAAAGGCGAAAATCTCAAGCAAATCCCTGACATAGACCAGGCCTATGTAACGGTGTAACGCTGACTGATCAGGCGGCGCGCCCTAATTGGCTTCAAAAACCTTGGCCGCGATTGATTTGAGCGCATCCCGGCTCTCGCCTGTGGCTGAAAGATTTGAGAGAAGCACCACGCCCTTGCGCTGGGCCGGGTCAAGATAAGCCATGGTGAATACGCCGGGATCCCCGCCCCAATGATTGGCGCTTGGCACGCCGCCAAGCGATGATTGTTGCCAGGCCAGTCCTTGTCCGCTCAACCAAGGTGACAATCCCTCGGGCGTTTGCATCGTCAACATTTCCGCAGCATGGGCAGAACTCAGCACCCGCACGTCCCCCGCGACCCCGCCATTGGCCACCATCGCCACAAATTGCGTCAGATCCCTGATCGAGGCGCGCATCATTCCCGCTGACCAATCAGGGAAACCGACGGGCGGAACGGGCTCCACCGCCTGATCAACCAGGTCATAGGGCGTGACGGCGAGATCTGCCGGCGTATCAGCAATCGTCCAGGCCGTATGGCGCATCCCCAGCGGGCGGAAGATATGATCCCGCGTGAAGACGCGCATGTCTTGTCCGGCAATCCGCCCCGCAAGATATCCCAGCAGCCCATATCCGATATTGCTATAGGCCCAATGCGTCCCCGGCACAGTCTTCACATTCCCTGTGCCGGTATAGCGGCCACCAGGGGCCAGATAATCCCGCAACAGCTGGTCGATCGTCAGGGAGGCGTCGGCGCCATGGGTGCGGAAATCAGTCTGGTAATAGACCTCTTCGGAAATACCCGCCGTATGCATCAGCAGATGGCGGAAGGTAATGGTGGCCGCCTGCTCTCCCGCGATTGTGAAATCAAGATATGGCGCCACCCGTTGGTCAAGTTCGATCCGGCCCGCATCAACCAACATCATCACGGCGGTCGCCGTAACCGTCTTGGTGATTGACGCAATATGGAACATGGTATCCGGCGTGACCGGCCGACGCTGCTCAAGATCGGCAAAACCATAGCTCCGGGCGAAAGCGACCTCGCCGTCACGGGCCAGGCCGACCGCCAGACCGGGAATCTGCGCCACGGCCATTTGCTCTCGGATCAGATCATCAAGATCATCCGCCGCATGAGCCGCCCGCGGCAGAAGCGACAGTGCCAAACCGGCCCCGACACCACCAAGCAGGCGCCGTCTTGTTAAACCGTAAACATTTTTCATCAGTGGCATTGTCATATCTCCGGAATTAAGCTTGAATATATAGATAGGCACCTATATATTATTAGTCAACAGAAAAATAAAAGGTGGAAAATGACAGACATGCATGGGGTGATGCTGGGGGCCTGGCTCCGGCGAATGAGTGCGATGATAGATGCGGATGTGGGGCGGGTGTACAAGGCTCAAGGGTTAAAATTCGAGCAGCGCTGGTTTGGCGTGATCAATCAGCTGGCGCTCAACGGCGCCATGAGCGTCAGCACATTGGCTGAGGCATTGCGCATAAACCAGGCCTCGGTCAGTGAAACACGCCGGTCACTTGAGAAGGCGGGCTTTATCCAGTCCACGCCGGACCCGGCAGATTCTCGCCGTCGTGTGCTGACCCTGTCACCGGAAGGGACCGCACTGGTCGCCCGCATGCGCCCGATGTGGGATATATTCGACGAGGTTGCGCTGCAGATTGATACCGAAGCCGGACAGGTCACACGAAAGCTAGAACAGCTGGAAAAGGCGCTGCAGCGGAAATCACTCTATGCCCGCATCACAGAACGTCTTGACCCATGAGGTGACGGCGGGCTCCACTTGACTGCGCAAGCCTCAATACCGCTTCATATACTCCTCGAATGCCCACTGCCGCACCTAAAAAATAATCTTTTATTTTCAGTGCATTACAAGGCTATTTTTGGGAAGTGGTGGGTCTGGTAGGACTCGAACCTACGACCGAGCCGTTATGAGCGGCTAGCTCTAACCAACTGAGCTACAGACCCTTCTCGAAGGAGACATAAGGGAAATACCAGATTATTTTCAAAGAATACAGCGAAGAATGCCCGATCAGCCACTTTTTTTTGAACGCCGCCAAATCGCCCTTACAGCTGGTCAATTTCGTCGGCGAGACTGCGGCCTTTATCGGTGGCAATGCGTTCCAGAACCCTGACCCGCTCTTCCAGCTGATCAATGCGGTCGAGATAAGGCTTCAGGGCTTTCTTGCTCATACCACCCCCATCGCCAAGACCCAGCTTTTCCGCCAGACCGTCGAGATCGTAATCGACGCCTTTTTCCTTGCCTTTAAGATATTGCATGATGATGCCGCCAATCACAGAGATCGCCACCACCGCCACAATCATTGACCATAATGTCATGTCTTATCCCCTTTTACAGTATCAGGTGTCCAGGAAGCTGCGCAATTGCCGCGAGCGACTTGGGTGCTTCAGTTTACGCAAGGCCTTCGCCTCGATCTGCCGGATACGTTCGCGGGTAACCGAGAATTGCTGCCCCACCTCTTCCAACGTGTGATCGGTGTTCATGCCGATGCCAAAGCGCATGCGCAACACCCGCTCTTCCCGCGGCGTCAGAGACGCCAGAACCCGGGTCGTGGTATCGCGCAGATTGGCCTGAATGGCGCTGTCCACCGGCAGGATCGCATTCTTGTCCTCGATGAAGTCGCCGAGATGGCTGTCCTCCTCGTCGCCGATCGGGGTTTCGAGGGAGATGGGCTCCTTGGCGATTTTCATCACTTTGCGGACTTTTTCCAGCGGCATGCTCAGGCGTTGCGCCAATTCTTCCGGTGTCGCCTCGCGGCCGATTTCATGCATCATCTGACGGCCGGTCCGCACCAGCTTGTTAATGGTTTCGATCATATGCACCGGGATACGGATGGTGCGGGCCTGATCGGCGATCGAACGGGTGATCGCCTGCCTGATCCACCAGGTGGCATAGGTCGAAAATTTATACCCGCGGCGATATTCGAATTTATCCACCGCCTTCATCAGACCGATGTTGCCTTCCTGGATAAGATCAAGGAACTGCAGACCCCGGTTGGTGTATTTCTTGGCGATGGAGATCACCAGACGCAGGTTGGCTTCCACCATTTCTTTCTTGGCGATGCGGGCTTCTTTTTCGCCCTTCTGTACCATATTGACGATGGTGCGGAATTCGCCGACCGACAGGCCGACTTCCTGGGCGATATCCACGACCTGGCTGCGCATATTGGTAATCACGTCGCGTTCACGGGCCGCGAATTCGGACCACCCCTTGCCGGGCAGGTCCGCCACGGTATCAATCCAGCCGGGTTCAAGCTCACGGCCCTGATAATTGGTAATATAGACATCACGCTTGATCTTGTAGCGTTCGGCCAGACGGAACATCTTGCCTTCCAGCGCCATCAGGCGTTTGCTGAGGGAATAGAGCTGTTCCAGCAGCGCATCAATGCGATTGTTGTTCAGACGCAGGCTCTTCATCAGCACGATCAGCTCATCGCTCAGCTTGCGGTAGCGTTTTTCGTGAGTGGCGCTCAGCTCTTCATTTTTAAGGCTCGCATCATGGCGGGATTCCTGCAATTTGGCGAATTTCTTGTAGACCTTACGTATATTGTCAAAGATTTCGCGCACCTGCGGCCCAAGAGCTTCTTCCATCACCGCCAAGGATACAGTGTTATCCGCATCATCGGAATCATCATCTTCGTCGTCATCATCGTCGGAACTGGTTTCTTCGCCGTCCTCGTCGTCACCTTCAACTTTTTTGACTTCCGGTTTTTCTTCCACCGGTTTGGCGGGCGTGTCTGCGGAACTGTCTTCCTTCGGCGCGATCACGGTTTCATCGGACGGATCAATGCCATACATCGCGTCCAGATCAATCACGTCGCGCAGGAGAATTTCTTCTTCTTCCAACATCTCGGCCCATTCGACCAGAGCACGGAAGGTCAGCGGGCTTTCACACAAGCCGGCAATCATGGTTTCGCGACCGGCCTCAATACGCTTGGCGATGGCAATCTCGCCCTCACGGGACAGCAGCTCTACACTGCCCATTTCCCGCAAATACATGCGGACAGGATCATCGGTACGATCCGCCGCTACCTTGGCAGCAGGCTTTTCCTCGTCATCGTCCTTGTCGGCTTTGGAAGGTGTTTCCTTTTCGGAGGTTTCATCGGCGTCATCCGTATCGCCTTCTTCCACCACATTGATGCCCATTTCAGACAACATGGTCATGATGTCTTCGATCTTCTCGGAGGACATTTCATCCTGGGGCAGAGCCTCATTCAGGGCCTCATAGGTGATGTAACCGCGCTCTTTCGCGGCGGCGATCATCTTTTTGACAACATCCTGAGACGACTCAATCAAAGGACGGTCTGGCGCCTCTTCCTGCTTTGATGAAGACTTCAGTTCCGTCTTGGCCGCGTTTTCCGCCATTATATATAACCTCTAATCCCGTTGACCTGTTCATCGGGCAGCGCCCGGTGCAACAAGTGATCCATTCTCAAGAAAGATTTTCTCTTCCTGAGGCTAATCCATATCCATCTATACTGGCTTCGTTGCCCTTGGCATTTTCCAGCTCTGCCTTCAGGGCCAGAAACCGGGCATATACCTCTTCCGTCATATTTTCCGCCAGCTCCAGTTCCGCCGCCTTCAGCTCTTTTTCAAGGTCTGAAACACGCCGATACCGATTGACCACATGGAACCACCCCTGCTCCACATCTTCGGGAGCAGCGCCAGGCCATGCGAACCATTCGGCTTTAAATTCACCTTGTTTAAATATGACTTCCAATGCCTTGCCGAAACCTTTTCTTTCAAGGTGGCTATAAAGGCGTTCGTTTTCAAGGTCCGATTCGCGATGACATACATCTATTATCTCCCCACGGAGTTTGTCAAGCTCTGCCGATTCGAAAATTGTCGTGGCAAATTCCTCATCATGCTTTTTCAGCAGCCAGGGATGGTTCAAAACCGTGAGAATCAGTAGCCTTTCCCGCTTTGTCGAGGCCATTTCACTGGCCCTGAAAATCCCGGTGTCCTGTAGCCTTTTCACCCCCGGAAGTTCTTCCGACGCCCCGTATTTATTTTTTTTGCCGTAAGCTTTTGCCCCATAAGCGGACTGATTCTTTTTATAGGACGCCGAAGAAGGTCTCTGGGCCGGTCTCTCGGCCGGTCTCTGGGCATATCTTTCAGACGATCTTTGGCCGGAATCCCGGGACGATCTCTGGTCCGTATGATGGTGCATCGGACCCGGCCGACGGGACGTCCCCATATCAGCAAGCGAATGATCCGGCACAAAGGCATTTCCCAGCAACTTTATCAGGCGTTCCTGAAAGGCCTTGTCATAATAACCACGAATGGTTTTGTCTTTGATATCGCCCAAGGTTTCCGACAGGCTCTGTTCCAGACCGGCGCGTTGTTCCGGCGTATCACTGTCCACTCCCTGGGTTTTCATCTCCCATAACAGATCGACCAACGGCCGCCCCTGTTCCAGCAGTTCACGGAAAGCGGCCTCGCCCTGACCACTAAGATAGCTGTCCGGATCTTCGTCGGTCGGCAAATGCACAAAGCGCAGGGAATGGCCGGCCTTTAAGAGCGGCAGGGTTCTTTCCGCCACCCGATAAGCGGCGCGCACCCCGGCCTTGTCGCCGTCAAAACACATCAGCGGTTCCGGGGCAAGCTTCCACAATTCCAGCACCTGTTCTTCGGTCACCGCCGTTCCCAAGGGCGCCACCGCGTTGGTGAAACCCGCCTGGGCCATCGCGATAACATCCATATACCCCTCCGCCACCAGCACCCGGCCCTCGTCATAGGCGGCCTTGCGCGCCCCGGCAAGATTATACAGCAGGCGACCTTTATGGAACAACGGCGTTTCCGGGGAATTGAGATATTTCGCCTTGGCGTTCTTGTTCAACGCCCGACCGCCAAACGCCACCACCCGGCCTTGCCGATCCGTGATCGGAAACATCACCCGATGACGAAACCGGTCATAGCTGGGACGTGGATCGCCCCCTTCGGCTTCCGGCCGGATCAGCAGGCCGGCCTCGACCATCATATCTTCGGTAATGCCGTCCCGGCTCAACAAGGCGTCTTTCAGGGCCGTCCGGCCTTCGGGCGAAAATCCCAGACGAAACGTCTTGATCGTTGCCGCCGTCAGTCCCCGACGATCGAAATAATCCCGGCCTTCGGTCCCCGCCTGGGAAACCAGCTGGGTTTCAAACCATTTCGCCGCGGTTTCCATCACTTCGTACAGGGATTTTTTCTGGCTGGCCTTTTCTTTATCTTCCGGTGAATAATCCGGCAACGCCAGACCCGCCTGCTCCGCCAGCCGTTCAACGGTTTCAGGAAAACTCAGACCTTCGGTCTCACTGATGAATTTGATCACATCCCCATGCGCGCCACAGCCAAAGCAATGGTAGAATCCCTTGTCATCATTAACCGTAAAAGAGGGGGTTTTCTCGTTATGAAAGGGGCACAGACCGCCGTGCTCGCGGCCCTTGCGGGTAAGTTTGACCCGGCGACCGACAATATCGCTGACCGGGATCCGGTTTCTAATTTCGTCTAAAAAGTCGGGTGTAAACCCCATTGTTCTGTGTCACACTTTGCTTAAAACCTGATGGGCATCCAATCTGGTGCAGGCGGTGTTTTTTTCACCCCGCACTGTCCCCTCGCCCGGTTAACTCAGGGCAGCCCGCACTTGTGCGCTGGCTTTGGAGAAATCCATCTGGCCAGCATATTTGCCTTTCAGAATAGCCATCACCTTGCCAATATCTTTCAGGCCGGTGGCTTCTGTTTCCGCGATCGCCTCCTTCACGGCCGCTTCAATTTCATCATCCGGCATCTGACGGGGGAGAAATTCAGAGATGATTTCGATCTCTTCCTGCTCCTGCTGCGCCAGTTCCAGACGGCCCGCCTCTTCGTATACGACGAAGCTTTCCTTGCGCTGCTTGATCATCTTGGACAGGATTTCGATAATCATCGCATCCTCGTCCATCTCAGAACCATTTCCGGTGCGGGAAGCAATGTCCCGATCCTTGATTGCGGCCAGAATGAGTCGGATGGTCGTCAGACGACGTTTGTCCTTATTCTTCATCGCCGTCTTCATGGCGCTGGTCAGATCTTGTCGCAACATTTTGTTTTTACATCCTTTTTATTAAGATTACCGGCCCAGAGCTTTATCCCACAGCCCGCCTTTCTAACAGGAAGCAGTGACTCTATCGCAAACCGCAGGAGATTGCAACCGCTAATTATCTGGTAACCTGTTGATTTTAAACGATTTTATTTATTAAAGATTTACTTGACCTCTCGGGCCTCGTCCCCTATCTTCCCGTCAATTTACGTGTAGGTCAGTTGGCTCTGACAGGCGATTCCAGGCGGATACTCCCGTCCCGAAAGTCTGTTCCCGAAATGCCCGCGATCCTGTATAGTCTGCTCAGGCCAATCTTATGACCTCGATCAGACACACGCCCCTGCAGCCCAGGGTGAAAATGCGCCACAAAGTGAACAGTTGTTATGATTACAGAAAATAAAGACCATATACCGCCCCACAAGAACATCACGGCCGCTCTTGTGCTTGCCGATGGCAGCATCTTCTGGGGCTATGGTGTCGGGGCCACAGACACCATCGTCGGGGAAGTCTGTTTCAACACCTCGATCACCGGGTATCAGGAAATTCTCACCGACCCGTCTTACGCCGGACAGATTGTCACCTTCACCTTCCCCCATATCGGCAATGTCGGCACCAACGACCAGGATCTGGAAAGCACCGTTCCCGCCGCCCGCGGCCTGATCATTCGCGAAGACATCACCGCCCCCTCGAATTTCCGCAACCGCACCACGCTGCAGAACTGGTGCACAGCCCGTAGCCTGGTAGGCATCTCCGGCATCGACACCCGCCGTCTGACCCGCCGCATCCGTGAACAGGGCGCCCCCAGCGGCGTTATTTGTCACAGCCCGGACGGCACATTCGATATTCCCGCCCTGATGAAACAGGCGCAAAGCTGGCCCGGTCTAGAAGGCATGGATCTTGCGGCCGAAGTTTCCTGTACTGAAACCTACCAATGGTCCGAAAAACGCTGGACGCTGGAAAACGGTTATCAGAATAACGACACCCCCAAGGCCCATATCGTCGCCGTTGATTACGGTGTAAAGCGTAATATCCTGCGTTGCCTGGCGACCGTCGGCGCCCGCATCACCGTGGTGCCGGCCACCGCCACGGCCGAAGATATTCTCGCGTTGAACCCTGACGGCATCTTCCTGTCCAACGGCCCCGGCGACCCGGCAGCAACCGGTGAATACGCCATCCCGGTGATCCGGAAACTCCTGGACAGCAACATCCCCATGTTTGGCATTTGCCTCGGCTACCAGATGCTGGCGCTGGCCATCGGCGCCAAAACCAGCAAGATGCACCAGGGCCACCGCGGCGCCAATCACCCGGTGATGGACTTTAATACCAACAAAGTGGAGATCACCTCCATGAACCATGGTTTTATGGTCGACAAAGACAGCCTGCCCGACAGCGCCCGGATCAGCCATATCTCGCTGTTCGACCAGACGCTGTGCGGATTTGAGCTGAAAGACAAACCCGTCTTCTCTGTCCAGCACCACCCCGAAGCCAGCCCAGGCCCCCAAGACAGCCATTATCTCTTTGACCGCTTTATGGAATTGATCGCAAAACATGCCTAAACGTACAGACATACACTCCATTCTCATCATTGGCGCCGGCCCGATCATTATCGGTCAGGCCTGTGAATTCGATTATTCCGGCACTCAGGCCTGCAAGGCCCTGAAAGAGGAAGGCTACCGGGTGATCCTGGTCAACAGCAATCCGGCGACCATCATGACCGATCCCGACCTGGCGGACGCGACTTATGTCGAACCGATCACCTGGCAGATGGTCGAAAAGATCATCGAAAAGGAACGCCCCGATGCGATCCTGCCGACCATGGGCGGCCAGACCGGCCTCAATACGGCGCTGGAACTGTCCAAACGCGGCATCCTCGACAAATATAATGTCCAGTTGATCGGCGCCAACGAAGAGGCCATCAATAAAGCCGAAGACCGGCAGCTGTTCCGCGACGCCATGGACAAGCTCGGCCTCGGTACCCCGCGCAGCCGTGTGGTCAAATCTCTGGAGGAAGCCCTCGAGGCGCTCGACTATGTCCAGCTGCCCAGCATCATCCGCCCGAGTTTCACCATGGGCGGCACCGGCGGCGGCATCGCCTATAACCGGGAAGAATATGAGCAGATTGTCACCAGCGGCCTTGATGCCTCTCCCACCACAGAAGTGCTGGTGGAACAGTCGGTGCTCGGCTGGAAAGAATATGAGATGGAAGTGGTGCGCGACCATGCGGACAATTGCATCATTATCTGCTCCATTGAAAATCTCGACCCGATGGGCATCCATACCGGCGACAGCATCACCGTCGCTCCGGCCCTGACCCTGACCGATAAAGAATATCAGATCATGCGCAACGCCTCGATTGCGGTTCTGCGCGAGATTGGTGTGGAAACGGGCGGCTCGAACGTGCAATTCTCGGTCAATCCGGAAAACGGAGAGCTGATTGTCATTGAAATGAACCCGCGGGTCAGCCGCTCCTCGGCGCTGGCCTCCAAAGCCACCGGCTTCCCGATCGCCAAGGTCGCCGCCAAGCTCGCGGTCGGCTATACGCTGGACGAATTACAGAATGACATCACCGGCGCGACGCCCGTATCCTTCGAGCCCACCATCGATTATGTCGTCACCAAAATCCCGCGCTTTACATTTGAGAAATTCCCCGGCACCAAACCGACCCTGACCACCGCCATGAAGTCAGTCGGTGAAGCCATGGCCATTGGTCGCAATTTTGCGGAATCCCTGCAAAAAGCCCTGCGCTCCATGGAAACCGGGCTCAACGGCCTCAACGAGATTGACATTCCGGGTTATGATCCCGAACATGGCGACATCAATGCCGTGCGCGCCGCCCTGGCCAGCCCGACCGATGACCGGCTTCTGATCATGGCCCAGGCCCTGCGTCTCGGGGTAACCCCGGAAGATGTACATGCCATCGCCAAATATGATCCCTGGTTTATCGACCAGATCAAAATGATTGTCGACGCCGAGGCCGAGGTCAAGGAAAATGGCCTGCCGACGGATGCCTACACGCTCGGTCGCCTGAAATCTATCGGCTTTTCTGACGCCCGTCTGGCCGAAGTTTCCGGTAAAACGGAAGCCGAAGTATCCACATTGCGCCACAGCCTCAATCTGCATCCGGTCTTTAAGCGGGTCGATACCTGTGCGGCGGAATTCGAAGCCAAGACGCCTTATATGTATTCCACCTACGAACGGGATGCGGCCGGCACGGCGGAATGTGAATCCAACCCGACGAATAAGAAGAAAATTATCATTCTCGGCGGTGGACCCAACCGTATCGGCCAGGGCATTGAATTTGACTATTGCTGCTGTCACGCCGCCTTCGCCCTCAGCGATCAGGGCTATGAGACCATCATGGTCAACTGTAACCCGGAAACCGTCTCCACCGATTACGACACCTCGGACCGGCTGTATTTTGAACCGCTGACCGCGGAAGACGTGATTGAGCTGATCCGCCGCGAACAGGAAACCGGCGAAGTGCTCGGCGTGATTGTTCAGTTCGGCGGTCAGACCCCGCTGAAACTGTCCCATGCTTTGCTGGCGGCCGATATTCCGATCCTCGGCACCTCCCCCGACGCCATTGATCTGGCGGAAGACCGCGAACGTTTCCAGCAGCTGGTCCATAAACTGGATCTGCGTCAGCCGGACAATGGCCTGGCGACCACCACGGAACAGGCGATCGAGATTGCCGAAAACATTGGCTATCCTATCCTGATCCGCCCGAGTTACGTCCTCGGCGGCCGGGCGATGGAAATCGTTTATGACACCGCGTCCCTCAAACGTTATATGACCGAAGCCGTATCCGTCTCCTGGGACAGCCCGGTATTGATCGACCGCTATCTCGGCGGCGCGACAGAAGTGGATGTCGATGCGCTCAGCGACGGCACCACCGTTCATGTCGCCGCCATCATGCAGCATATCGAGGAAGCCGGCATTCATTCCGGCGACAGCGCCTGTTCCCTGCCGCCCTTCTCCCTGAAGGAAAGCGTCATGGAGGATATTCGCCAGCAGACGAAGAAGCTCGCCCTCGCGCTCAACATCAAAGGTCTGATGAATGTCCAGTTTGCGGTCAAGGATGACGTGGTTTACCTGATCGAGGTCAATCCCCGCGCCAGCCGCACCGTACCGTTCGTCGCCAAGGCGATTGGCGCCCCGATCGCCAAATATGCCGCCCGGATTATGGCCGGCGAACCGATGTCGAACTTCACCTTCCCGTCCGCCACACCAAATCATGTGGCGGTGAAGGAAGCGGTCCTGCCGTTTAACCGGTTCCCCGGCGTCGATATTCTGCTCGGCCCGGAAATGCGCTCCACCGGTGAGGTCATCGGCCTGGATGACACCTTCGCCAAGGCCTTCCTGAAATCACAGATCGCTGCCGGCACCCATCTGCCTCTGGAAGGGGCCGTGTTTATCTCCGTCAAGAATGAAGATAAGCAGAAAATGGTGGAACCGGCCCGCGAGCTGATTGAAATGGGATACAAGATTGTCTCCACCGGTGGCACGGCAAAGTGCCTGCAGGATGCCGGCCTTGAAGTCAAACGCATCAACAAGGTGCTCGAAGGCCGGCCTCATATTGTCGACGCCATCAAGAATGACGAGATCAAGCTGATTTTCAACACCACCGAAGGTGCCCAGTCGATCACCGACAGCTATGAATTGCGTCGAACGGCCCTGACCCACAATATCCCCTATTACACGACCACACGCGGGGCCATTTCAGCGATGGAGGCAATAAAAGTCTTGAAATCCAGCTCACTTGAAGTTAAACCCCTCCAGTCTTATGTATTTGAGTAGGTAGCCGCAAGTTAGTCTTTCCAAGAAGAACTGTTTCAGTATATGCTCTTCGGTCATCCCGGAGCAGATGCTTTATTAATGCTAAGAATAGAAAATATACATTATGGTTGAAAAAGTACCCATGACCGTTGAAGGCCACGAAAGGCTGGAAGCAGAATTAAAAATGTTGAAGCATGTGGAACGCCCGGCTGTGATCAAGGCGATCGAAGAAGCGCGCGCCCACGGCGACCTGTCCGAGAATGCGGAATATCATGCCGCCAAGGAACGTCAGGGCTTCATCGAATCCCGCATTCAGGATCTTGAAGGCAAGATCAGCCGGTGCGAAGTGATTGACCCGAGAGAACTGTCTGGGGAGAAGATCCTCTTCGCCGCCACCGTGCATCTTGCCGATGAAGAAGACAAAATTGTCAAATACCAGATTGTCGGTGTCGATGAAGTCGATGTGGCGGCAGGCAAGATTTCCTATATTTCCCCTATTGGCCGGGCCTTGATTGGCCGGAAGCTCGGGGATGAAATCGAAGTCAAAACGCCACGCGGCGAAACTTATTACGAAATCACCCAGATTGATTTTATCTAACACCTTGGTGCAGGGCCTGTAATGAGGCGCAGAAAACAAAAAAGGGCCTTACGAAATCGTTAGGCCCTTTTTTAATGGTCCCGCAAGAGACTTATCCTTGATATTCGCCCACCGGCACACCTTGCAGTTTTTTGGCGCACCGGATGCTCAGCGATGTCTTGACACTATCCACATTCGGCGCCGGCGTCAGTTTGGTGGTCAGAAAGTTCTGGAACTGGGACAGGTCCCGGGCGACGATTTTAAGAATAAAATCAATTTCGCCGTTCAGCATATAGGTTTCCCGCACCAGCGGCCATTCCGTAACCAGTTCTTCAAACGCCTTCAGGTCACTTTCCGCCTGGCTGTGCAAACCCACCATGGCAAAAACCGTCAGACCAAAGCCCATGGCTTCTGGATTAAGGTCTGCATGATACCCCTGTATAAACCCGGCTTCTTCCAAAGCCCGCACCCGCCGCAGGCATGGGGGTGCTGTAATTCCAACTTTTTCTGCCAGTTCTACATTGGTGATCCGACCGTCCTCCTGAAGCTTCTCCAAAATTCTCTGATCAATATCATCCAGTTTAACACGATGCATTCTGTCTGTTCCTTAAACTTGCTTCTATGATTTTTTATACTGCGACAGGTTATACAGAAATGTTTCAATTGCAAACATTTCGAAACAAAATTTCTCACTTAAGACAGAATATATTATAAATGGAATGAATCACATCATAAAATACATTTTTTTTAAAAGTTTAGTAATATTTTACGTAATAATTACTTTCATAATTCAAGCTTTTAACTGGCTATATAGCGTCATAAATGCTATCTTTTGTGCTTACTATTGTTAAGCTTTTAAAAAGAAAACACAATCTAGTATGCAGGCAGAATCAGGACCAAAAATCCATAAACCTCGGGGAATATAGTAACGTGCAGAAACCAGCTCAGTTTGACGATCGAATTCGTAATCTGATTGCGCTTGCGCAGGATGGATCAACGCACAGCCGAACGCTTTTGTTTTCCCACATCTGTGATTTATTCCTGCAACGTCGGCCAATGGCATCCGACACACAAGTCCGTATGCTGACCGAGATTCTGAAAGAACTGCTGAGCCAGGTCGAGATTGAAACCCGTCAGGGCATTGTCACCGCTCTTTGCGCGTTGACCGCCCCCCCGACGGAACTGACCGACATTATGTCCGAGGATGTCGTCGAGGTTTCCGGCCCTCTGCTTGAAAAAGCCATTCTGCCCGATGAAAAACTTATTCATTTGATCCGCTATGGTACAGAAGCTCACCGCATTCACATTTCTCGCCGCTTTGGCCTGTCGCCTCTCGTGCGGCATGAACTGGAACGGGCGCAGAAAGCCGCCCAGAGTTCCAAACTGAAATACAGTCTGAGCGAACTGGAACGCCTGGCCGGGGATGAAAATCCTGATCTTGATGAAGAAACCACCATCAATATCCTGGAACTTCTTCGCGCCCAGAATATTCACAAGACCTACACAGAAGACGGCAAAAAAGCCACAGCAAGCGGGATAGCCCCGGAGGCAGAAACCCCCAGACTGTCAATTTTTAGCAATGTCAGGCCCGAGAAAACCTCTTCCCTTGACGCAAAGCCTGCTGCCCCGACGGCAGCCCCGCAAAAATCCGAGCCCAAAACGGCTGATCACGCCTACAAGGATCGGGCGTCCTCCGGCGATACCCCGCTTTCTTTTCCGTCTGACAAGGTCGCCAATGACGCCAGCTTCCCGGAAAAGCCCCGCATACCGGAACCAATGATCCATATGGAAGAGGCGGTCGATGACCTGACAACCGATCTCCGGGAACAGGTGCAGCACGCCCGCGATGAAAGCCAGCGCCAACGCGAACTGGTCAGGTCGGTTGCGGACTGGTTCTGGGAAGTGGACCGCACCGGTAGCCTCAGCTTTCTGTCAGAGGAAGCCTTCACCGTCTTTGGCCGCCCTGTGCAGTCCCTGATTGGCGAGGACATGATCTCGCTCTGCACCCCGCCACCCCAGGAGGATGACACGAAAGGCGCCCCGGAAAATTTTGAAGCGCTGTTTGAACGGCGCACGTCTTTCCGCGACGTGCCCTTCTATATAGACTCACAACATGGCGACAAGACACTCTGGTATGTCAGCGCCATCGCCATCTTTGATATTAATACAGGCCGCTTTACCGGTTTCCGTGGCAGCGCCCGCGCCGAAGACGCTCCGGAACAAACTCCGGACGCCGCAGAACATGAAGAACATAAGGCCGCGACGCCGGAAAAACATGTCGCCTCGTTCCCGGCTGAAACAGACATTACACCACAGAATATCCCCCATGAAGAAGTGGCGGCGGAATTGCTGCATAACCTGTCTCACGAATTCCGCACCCCTTTGAACGCGATTATCGGCTTTTCCGAAATGATTGATATGGAAGCCTGGGGTCCGGTCAATGAAAAGTACCATCAAAATACAAAAAGCATCCTCGCCGCCGCCGTGCAGCTGAAAGAAGCCGTCAACGATGTGCTGGATTCCGCCAAGATTGAGGCCGGCCTGATGCAGATCGATCCCGAATCCTTCTCTCTGAAAGCGGTTTTGAAGGCATGTCAGGAAAATGTCGCAACCATGGCCCACGACATGCAGGTCGAACTGATCGACAATAGCAATAACATTGATGTTATTCTTTATAATGACAAGCAAAGTGTTGAACTGTGCCTGACCAAGATACTGGCCAGCACCCTGAAACGGGCTCAGGCCGGGGAAACGTTAAGCCCGTCCGTCCTGATCAACAGCAATGCCCAGGTGAGAATCGAAATCCCGCTACTCGGCCCGAGAATCGATGAAAAAGATGCCCCGGAATTGTTCGAAAAGTTACAAACAACCCCGGTCGAGACACAAAATAATCAACCATATCCACAAAAAAACACCCTAAATTACACCCCAAAAGTCTCCACAGGCTTCGGATTATCGATCGCGCAGAACCTCGCGCATCTGATTGGCGGGAATATTTCCACCCATATTTCACAAGGCAAAGTCAGCCATCTTGTGCTCACCCTGACCAATCACGACCTGCCCGGCTGACCCTCTGCCCGAAGGGGATGGCAGCCCCTAACCCTGTGTATTTTATAATATTTCACCCATTTCCCTGCGAGAACAGCTTCGCCATTTCCCGATGGATCACATCAAAAACATAAAATTTTAGCTGATTTTTATGAGAATATTTTTCGGAATTTTAAATAAAATAATTTTAAAATTATCCATCTAACCTTTTGAAATATCAAGTATTTTTCTTGATACCTGTTAACCTTTTATTCATAACTTGCCTGCATATTAGGGTCACAACATGGCAACGAACGAAATTTTACTTGGTACACATTTAGGAGAAATAAGATGAACAAATTTTTTGCAAAATTACGTAAGAACGAAAAAGGCGCAACGGCTATTGAATATGGTCTGATCGCTGCTTTGATCGCTGTCGCCGCCATTGGCGCAATGACAAGCGTTGGTACTTCCCTTGACGCCAAATTCGTTGAAATCAACAGTAGCCTGAATTAATCTTAAAATTTTTAAGTTACAGGATCAGTAATTCTTTAAATAGAGGCTTTGGCAAATATTCCAAAGCCTCTATTTCACTTTCAGGAGGGACCCATGCGGCAGTTTATTAAAAAGTTACACTCCCACGAAAAAGGTGCTACGGCCATTGAATATGGTCTGATTGCTGCCCTGATCGTCGTCGCGTCCATTGGCGCCCTCAGCGCCATGAGTTCCACCGTTGTGACCAACTTCAACGATACCTCATCAAAAGTCAGTAATGCCATGACCCCCTAACCCCTTTTGGTTCTCCACGATCCACCGCCTTATCCGGCACACCAGGCGGCTCCCCCTATCCCCATTAACCATTTCCTCATTTTTTAATCTTAGTATTCCAATGAATTAAGTAATACAAGATTTAGGGATACTTGCGTGTGTTAACCATAATAGTCATCGCATTATTTGTGATTTTAATGCTTTGGGCAGCCTATAGCGACCTTACCAGCTATACCTTGTCCAACAAACTGTGCTTAAGCGTCGCGCTGCTTTACCCCATCTATCTCCTGAGCCGCTACCTGGATGGCCAAATGCTGCCCTGGTCCACAGTGCTGCTGGCCCTCGCCATTGCGGCCCTGATCTTCATTGTTTTTGCAGTCTTATTCGCCCTGAATATTATGGGCGGCGGTGACGTCAAACTGATTCCAGCGGTCGCCTTATGGGCCGGTCCCACTTACAGCTTGCAGTTCTTATTCCTTATGGCCCTGATTGGCGGCGGCATTGCAGCGGTCATTCTTCTGAATAATCGCCTAAAAGCTTCAAAATATTACAAATCTTCAGAAAATATAAACCTCTCCGTGGCAGAAAAGAATGAAAGTGCGGTTCCTTATGGTGTTGGCATTGCAGGCGGTGGAATTTATGTCGCCTATAATTTGGCAACAACATTGAACCAGTTTACCGCGATAAGCCAAGGCTGAACGGAACGAGCAAGACAGGAAATATATAGATGAATATAAATATAAGAAGCGTTGTCCTTATCGGTGTTGCCCTTGTGGTAGCGATTCTAACGGCTCTTCTCGCGAGAAGCCTGATCAGCTCTCCCAAAGAACAAACCGCCAGCACACAGGAAATCATCACGCAGGTCCGCGAATCAGATATGAAAATTCTGGTGGCCGCCAACAACCTGTCTGTTGGTCATTTCATCAAACAGGAAGATATGGTGTGGCAATCCTGGCCAGATGAAAGCGTACATGAATCTTATATCCAGCAGGATGCTGAAGTGACACCCGAATCCTTTTTAGGCGCCGTTTTGAAAACCAACATTGCGGCCGGAGAACCCATTCTCTCAGGCCGTCTGGTCAAACCCGGAAACAGAGGATTCATGGCCGCCGTACTGCCAAAAGGCAAGCGCGCCATCTCCATCCGGATTAATGCCACATCTGGCAATGCCGGCTTTGTCTTTCCCGGTGACCGGGTCGATATTCTGCTGACCCACCAGATTGAAACCAGCGGCACAGAAAAAACCGCCCGGATAAGTGAAACAGTACTTAAAAACGTCCGTATTCTGGCCATTAACCAAAGCACAGACAACCCGACACATACCCCGGCTGTTGGACAAACCGCTACTCTGGAAGTAACGCCAAAAGAAGCGGAAAAGGTTTCTCTGATCAAAAACATGGGCGAACTGACCCTGATCCTGAGAAGCCTGGGCCCTGATGAGAATGATGTTCAGCAAACCGCCGGTGATGACAGAACCATCACTTGGGACAGCGAAGTCAGCAGCCAGGTTTCTTCAGGCGGCGGCAGCGTGGGCCCCACTGGCCGGAATGTATCCGTCAAGGTCTTCCGCGGCAGCAGCGCCAACTCTGAAAATGTCGACTTTAATAAATTACTGAATAAGGCAATCGCACAAAAACAATCCGCGAATGACGACGAGGAATCAGAAGAATGATTAACCCAGTAAAGACTTACACCTCTATTCCTTTAATGAAACATCTCCTGCGTTGCAGTGTGATGGTCGTTGCCGCAGCCACATTATGTGTCAGCGCCCCGATGTCGGCCTCTGCCGAAAAGAAAGTAGAGCAAAACAATATTGAAGTTGGAAAAGGTACCTTGTTGAGATTCAAGGAACCAGTCAATAATGTCTTCATCGCCAACACCGCGATCGCCGACCTTCAGGTTAAATCCCCGACCCTGGTCTATATTTATGGCAAGCAACAGGGGGAAACCAATCTTTATGCGGTCACCGACGACGACCGGGTGATTTATGAAGGCAAGATTGCCGTTAATCATAACCTCGGCAGCCTCGAAGCGGCCCTGAGCCACGTCATTCCCGACGCCAGCATCCAGGTCCAGTCCTATGAAGGGCTGCTGCTGCTGACCGGCAATGTCAAAAGTCCGGAGCAAGCCGAAGACGCCCGCCGCATGGCCGAAGACTTCATTGGCAAAGACAAGACCATCATCAATAAACTGCAGATCGCCACCCCGGTTCAGGTCAATCTGCGGGTGCGCATCGCCGAGATCGGCCGCGATACAAAAAAACAGCTGGGTTTCAGCTGGGAGAATCTCTTCGCCAACGGCAGCACCGCCATCGGCGTGGTCCAGGGCGCAAATGTTATTGATCTTATTCCTGATCCCACCGGCATCACCAATAATCTGATAAAAGAATTCGCCGTACAGGGCCGGGGCCTGAACAGTTTGTTTGGCGGCTTCCGCGCGGGTAATTTTGACATTAACTTCATCATCGATGCGTTGGAGACGGAAGGCGTTCTTTCCGTTCTGGCCGAACCAAACCTGACCACCCTGTCCGGAGAACCCGCGAACTTTCTCGCCGGGGGTGAATATCCCATTCCCTCCCTTGACGAAGGCCAGGTGGTCATCGAATATAAGGAATTCGGTATTTCCCTTGATTTCACCCCAGTGGTGCTCGACGATGGCCGGATCAACATGCACATTAAACCGGAAGTCAGCCAACTGACCTCCAACGGGGCGGTGACCATCCAGGGCTTTAATATTCCCGCCCTCAGCACCCGCCGGGCGGAAACCACCATTGAACTGGGCTCTGGTCAAAGCTTCGCCATTGCCGGTCTTTTGCAGAACAGCGTCAATCATGACCTGACGAAATTCCCATGGCTCGGCGATATTCCCATTCTCGGCACCCTGTTCCGGTCCAGCAAATACAACCGCCAGGAAACCGAACTGGTGATCATCGTGACGCCCTATATCGTGCAGCCCCACAATGGCGGCAGCATGCCGATGCCGACCGATGGTCTGGAAATCCCCAATGACTATGACCGTTATATCAAAGGGCAATCCTTCACCACCCGTAAACCCGACATCGCCCCGCCTGCTCAAGGCAAGAATGGCCACACCCTGAAAAGTGCCGCTGGCTTCATTCTGGATTAAAGGACAGATATAATGACAAAGAATATTATTCATATCATACTGAAAAGCCTGTCTGGTTTATCCTGCCTGGTGATTGCAGGCTGTGCCGGTTCATCACACTATATGGATGGTGACAGCCATAAACGTAATGAGGTTCAGATGGTGCGCATTCCCCATGTGATTACCTTCGGCCCCACCGCGCATGAACTGTCCGCAACCGAAGTCGCACGTCTCGACCGCTTTATGATGACAAGCCACGTGTCATATGGGGATGAACTCAGCATGGATTTCCCCTTGACCCGTGATGGCCAGCTTACCGAACAGGATCAGGAAAGACTTACCGCCCTCACCGCACTTTTGAAAAAGCGCGGTCTGCATCTGGCCCCGAATGTAACGCCTTATGGCAGCAGTCCAGGGAAACATCAGGCCCGCCTGCTGGTCTCCCGCTATGTGGTCACGCCACCACACTGTGGCGACTGGTCACAGCCTTCCACAGATAATTTCAACAATGCCCCTCTGAAAACATTTGGCTGCGCCTCACAGGCACAACTTGGCCTTATGGTCGCCAATCCACGGGATCTGGTCGTCGGTAATGCCAATAACCACCCCAACGCCGAACAGGCCGCCAGAGGCGTCAAAGGATATCTGACAAAACCTGCCACAACGACAACTGCTACAAGCACAAAGAAATAACGGAAAAAACCATGAGCATAGCGTCATTACTCAAATCAGAAGAGACCGCCGTCAGTGAATTCGAGGCTTATGTGTGCGATGATCAGACCACGCAGGCCCTTGTCCCTGTTCTCAACGAGCGGGAATGGCATACATCCAATATCAAGAATGGCGGAATCGAAAATGCTATCCGCACCCTGGCAACCGCCACATCGCCAAGATTCCTGGTCGTGGATCTGTCCAAATCCTCCTCGGCTATGGATGATATGAATGCGTTGGCGGAAGTCTGTGAGCCCGGCACAATGGTCATTGCCATTGGGCAGGAAAATGACATCGAACTATACAGAAACCTGATCGGCTCCGGCGTCCAGGAATATCTGGTGAAACCGGTTACCACAGACCAGATCCGCGAATCCATCCTCGCGGCGGATAACGCCATGCGTCTGGCCAGTGAACCGGAAGTCGAACTGAATGAAGATGAAACGGACAAGCTGGTCGCTGTCGTCGGCATCCGTGGAGGCGTTGGCGCCAGTACGGTCGCCAGCAGCTGCGCGTGGATTCTGTCTCACGATATGAAACGCAATACCGGCCTTCTGGATATGGATATATACTTTGGCACCGATGCGCTCACCTTTGATCTGGAACCAGGTCGGGGATTGTGTGATGCCCTTGAAAACCCCAGCCGGATTGATGGTTTGTTCATTGAACGGGCCATGGTGCGCGAAAGCGAAAATCTTTCGATCCTCGGCGCGGAAGCGAGCCTCAACGAGCCAACCTACACCGATCCGGCCGCCATGAGCCATCTGCTGTCAGAATTGAAACATAACTTCAGCTATATCGTACTCGATCTGCCGCGCAATATGGCGGCGGAATATCCGCTGATGCTCTCGGAAGCCGATGAAATTATTCTGGTCACCGACCTGAGCCTTGCCGCCGCCCGCGACACCATTCGCTTTCTGGCCCTGTGTAAAACAGTTGCCCCGAGTGCGACAATCAAGATTTTGCTGAACAAGGTCGCTGGCCCCGGCATGGTCGAGGTCGACAAGAAAGACTTTGAGGCGTCGATTGAGCGGGCCATTGATTGGGAAATTCCCTTCGATCCGAAGCTTATGGTTCAGGTTTCCCGATCCGGCAAACCTCTGCCCCAGGCCGCGAAAATGAGCAAGGTTGTCAAGGTGTTGAAGTCCATCTGCGACGATGTTACCGGCAACAAAGAAGACACCGCCAAAGGGTCCATTTGGTCAAAACTGGCCCCGAAAGCAAAAAAATGACCTGTGATCTGAAACAGGTCACAAAAACAGTAAGCAACTTTTGTGAGATAAAATGAAACCGGCCTTTGGAAAAAAATCAACTGCAGATAACAAACCGACCGTTATCACAAAAAAACCCGGCGCACCTACTGGCTTCGGCAAGGGGAATGGCGTTGCCTCACTCAAGGATATTCCCAAAGCGCTCGCGGTTAATGCCCCCAGTGTGTCAAATGCCAATATGGTGGACCGCGCCTACGAGCTGATTGAATCAGTTATGCTCGAACAGATGGATCCGGCCGTCGCCCGTGACATGGAACGCAATGAAGTCACTCAGTTCATTGAAGGTCTTATCGACACAGAAACCGCCCGTCATCACATCGACCTGAACGAACTTGAACGCCGCGATCTGATTACTGTTCTGCTTAATGAACTTCTGACGTCTGACAGCGTCCCGAAAAAAGACCCTGAACCCGCCGAAGAAGGCGGCGAAGTCATCCGCAAGCGCAAAGAAGCCAAAAAACAGACCAACGAACAGATACAGCAGGTTAGCCAGGACAGCATCATGGATGCCAAGGACCGGCTGCAACCCTTGCTGCTTGAATATATCGACGCCTCCGCCGCCAACGAAATGGACCGCTCCGAACTGGCGGAACAGGTCAGCGAGGCCGTCAATGAATTGATGGTTCAGGAGAAGATTAACCTCAACCTGCGGGAACAACGTGACCTGGTCAACATGCTGTTGCATGACATGCTCGGCCTCGGCCCTCTTGAGCCTCTTCTGAGTGACGAAAGCATCACCGAAATCATGGTCAACGGGCCAAAACAGATCTACATCGAGCAGAAGGGTAAACTGACCATGTCAGATGTCACCTTTCGCGACAATCAGCATCTGTTGAATATCTGTACGCGCATAGTGACCGCCGTCGGACGTCGCGTCGATGAATCGACGCCGATTTGTGATGCCCGTCTGGCGGACGGCAGCCGGGTGAACATCATCATCCCGCCGCTGGCCATTGACGGCGCCTCGATCTCCATTCGTAAATTCGCTAAACAGAAAATCACTCTTGATCACATGATCGACTGGCAAAGCATGTCTCACAAAATGGGTACGGTGCTTAAAATCGCCGGCGCCTGTCGTCTGAACATTCTGATTTCCGGCGGTACCGGTTCGGGGAAGACCACCATGCTCAACGCCCTGTCGCGCATGATTGATGTCGGCGAACGCGTGGTGACCATTGAAGATACCGCCGAGCTGCAGATGCAACAACCCCATGTGGTGCGCCTTGAAACCCGCCCGGCCAACCTGGAAGGCAAAGGCGAGATCAGCATGCGTGATCTGGTAAAGAATGCGCTGCGTATGCGGCCGGACCGCATCATCCTCGGCGAGGTCCGCGGCGCGGAAGCCTTTGACGTGTTGCAGGCGATGAACACAGGCCATGACGGCTCCATGTGTACGCTCCATGCCAATAACCCGCGTGAAGCCCTGACCCGTATGGAAAATATGATCGGCATGGCCGATCTGAAACTGCCGCCCAAGGCGGTACGAGAGCAAATTTCCGGCGCGGTTGATCTGGTGGTACAGGTCTCGCGGATGCGCGACGGTGGCCGTCGTTGCTGTGCGGTGACGGAAATCGTCGGCATGGAAGGTGACATCATCACCACTCAGGATCTGTTCCTTTATGAATTTACCGGTGAAGATGCCGACGGAAAACTGACCGGCAACTTCAGATCAACCGGCGTGCGTCCGCATTTTATGGAAAAAGCCGCCTATTACGGTCTGGACAAAGCATTGATGGAGGCTCTGTAAAGCTCATGGATATTGCCAACCCCACCATCGTCATTATCGGGATCGCCATCTGCGTGTTCCTCTTGATCGCGACCCTGGCCCTGGCCGGTGGCTTACTGGGTAAACAGAACAAGATCGCTGGCAAACGCCTGGCCAAGATTAAAATGCGTCATGGCGGCAACGCGGCCCTTGCCGCGGCTCAGGCCAAGAAAAACCTGTTCGTCAAAAAAGAAGTCTCGCTCCTGGATAATCTGGTGCCAAAACCGGAAGAAATGCGGCGGCGGCTTAACAAAACCGGGCGCGACATCAGTTTCAAGAAATATGTGATCTCCAGCATTGTAGTTGGCGTGGTCGTCACTTTCTCGATGGTCATTCTGAGCGGGCTATCCTTCACCCCGAGCCTGATGGTCGGCATCTTTGGCGGTCTGTTTCTGCCACATTTATATATCAACAGGGTCATCAAGAAAAGACTGGCCAAATTCACGCTCCAGTTCCCGGAAGCGATTGATCTGATTGTCCGGGGCCTAAGGGCCGGTTTGCCAGTCACAGAATCCATTGCCGCGGTTTCTCGGGAAATGCAGGACCCGATTTCCACGGAATTCGCCATGATTTCGGATGAAATCCGTCTGGGCAAAACCATGGACGAGGCCCTGTGGTCAACAGCCAAACGACTAGATACGCCTGACTTCAAGTTCTTTGTTATCAGCCTGGCGGTTCAGCAGGAAACCGGGGGCAACCTTGCCGAAACCCTGACCAACCTGACAGATATCCTGCGGGGCCGGACAAAACTGAAACTTAAAATCCGCGCCATGATTTCCGAAGGCAAGGCCAGTGCGTATATTATTGGCTCTCTGCCCTTTATCATGTGCGGCATTCTGTCCCTGATGAACCCGGAATATATGTTTGTCATGTTCACCAATCCGCAAGGCCAGATCGCTCTTCTGGGAGCCGCAATCTGGATGGGGATTGGCGTCTTCATTCTCGCCAATATGATTAATTTTGAGGTATAGCTGATGGAAGAATATTTACCTGACGGCGTCAGCATCGAAGATATTATTACCGTAATGGCGGCGATTTCCGCCTTTCTGGTGATGCTCGCCATCTGGAGCACCGGGATCGTCAAGGATTCCATGCATGGCCGGATCAAGCATCTGCAGGACCGGCGCAGCGATCTCAAACGCGGCTATAGCGCCCCGACAAAACGCCGGGCCACCATCAAACAGGCCGGCCATTTCAGCCTGATGCAAAGCATCGTCAAAAGCTTCAATTTGTTGAAAAATGAACAGGCGGAGAAATTCCGGGTCAAATTACTTCAGGGCGGTTTCCGTTCGAAAGAATCTTTGGTGTATTTTCTGTTTTTCAAACTGATTTTACCTTTGCTTATTGGCGCCGTCGCCATGGTGATGATTTACGGCTTTAACATGTTCGATCTTAAGCCGATGATGAAAGTTCTCGCCAGTGGCGGGGCAATCCTGGTGTCTTCCATTCTGCCGGAAACGATCCTGAAGAATATCACCATCAAGCGCAATACAGCCATGCAGAGATCCTTGCCGGATATGCTGGATCTTCTGGTCATCTGCGCCGAGGCCGGCCTGACCCTTGACTCCGCCCTGCAGCGGGTGGTCAAGGAAATGGGGCAGACCGGTCCTGAATTGGCGGACGAATTAAACTATACCGCCGTCGAACTCGGTTTCTTGCCGGAACGGCGACAGGCCCTGAACAATCTGGCCGATCGTGTGACCCTTCCGTCTGTGCGTTCTGTGACGGCGACCCTGATTCAATCAGAGAAATACGGCACCCCGCTGGCCCAGTCGCTGCGGGTGCTCTCTGCTGAATTTCGCAATGAACGTATGATGAAAGCCGAGGAAAAGGCCGCCAAACTGCCCGCGACCATGACCATTCCATTGATCCTGTTTATACTGCCGACCCTGTTTGTCGTGTTAATCGGTCCCGCAGCCTGTCAGCTCAATGGTACCATCGCCTAAGGGCGGAAAGACAAACGACATCGATGACAAAACAGATGCATCTTGAAGACCCGCAAGGAGAGCCATTCACTCTTGATATGATGAAGGAGCTCTTGACATGAGGCAAAAAAACAACAGGATCACAGGTGGTCTGCAGACCTTTCTGCGACGATTACGACAACATCAGACCGGGGCTGTTCTGATTGAATCCGCCTTTGTCATACCGGTGATTGCATTGGCGACCATCGGTACTCTGGAAGTGGGCGTGACCATGCTCAGTATTGTCATGCTGGAAGGCGCCATCTCGGAAGCTTCCCGGGCCGGGATGACCGGGGCCACGGAAAACGGCCAGACACGCGAACAATATATCAACGACCTGTTGAAAGAAAAAACCTTTGGCATGATCGACCTGAATAATCTGGTCATCACCCAGAAGGTCTATGAGGAATTTGCCGATGTCGGCACCCCGGAACCTTTCGCCGACAACGACGGTGACGGCATCTACAGCCCCGGCGTTGACGCCTATACGGACATCAATTGCAATGATAAATGGGATGACGAGGTCGGAAAAAAAGGCGCGGGCGGTCCCGGCGAAGTCGTCATGTACAAGGCTGTGTATGACGCCAATTTCATGACCGGGTATTTTTCACATATGATCGGTGACGACGACGGAAAAATGCAACTCAGCGCCAGTACGGTCATTCAGAACGAACCTTACGGCACCCCGCCCCCTGGCTGTGTTGTCGAAGTAAAAATGTGAGGGAGGGAATCATGCTGATACACCTTAGAAACCTCGTCATTCCGCGTTTCATGCAACGTCTGAGGCGTTCTGATAAGGGCACGATGTTGATTGAATTCGCCTTTCTCTTTCCGATTACGCTGATCATGCTGCTGGGCGGGTTTGAGACCTTCCGGTTACTTATGGCCCACCGCAAAGCCAATATGACAGCCATGTCCATCGGTAACCTGATCAGCCAGAATAAAGTTCTCAGCAACGCGGCGGTCTCGAACATATTTGATGCCGTTGACAACATCATGCAGCCTCTGGAACTGAAGGGCAACGGACAGATATTAGTGTCTTATGTCATCGGGACAAATACCGGCACGACCATCACCCTGCAATGCCGGGGCACAGCCGATACGACCTACGCCAGCAAGATCGGGGCGGTCAACAATGAGGCCGACCTCGCCCGACTGCCCGGAAATTTCACCTTGGCGGAATTTGAAACGGTGGTGGTTTCCGAAGTGGTTTATCGTTATAAACCCGTAATCATCAATCTCAGCGGCTGGCTGAACAACAGCATGTTTGCCGCCCATGATGTGTATCATGTCGCGGTTCAGAAACCCCGTTACGGTGAAGTCCAGTTTACGTCCGGCTGCCCGTAACCCCTCTGTACCACTGACTTTATCCCGGCGGGTCCGTCGGGATAAACAGGCTGCGTTGCCACTTTCCAGACAAAATAGTTAACAAAAGGTTAATTTTTTAGTTGATTCCGCGAATCATATGAGGGATGATTCCTTCTAATGATTTGACTCTGGAGGCAAAATTTCATCCGCCTGAAGAGAAAGATCCATAATTTTTTAGTATATTCGCCCTAACGGATATTGAGTATTCGGATCATGAAAGTTTCTGTAATTGACAGCCAATCTGCCGGACATGGCAGAATCTCGGACCCCGATATTCTGACGGGTTCTCGCTATGAGCAAGAATTTGGTCTGTTCGATTCCGTCTTTCACGAGGTCAGCAACGCCATCGTCATCATCGCCCGGGACAGTGAAAGCCAGTCTCCGGTTATATCCGACGTCAATCACCACTTTGAACTGGTCACTGGCCATACCCTTGAACAGATCCGCAGTAAAAATCTGTATGATTTTCTTGGCGACAATTCAACGAGCCCCGATCGTCAGATCATTGAGCAAGTCATCCACAGTCGCCAGTCTGCGGTTTTTTTCTGTCCGTGGATCACCGCCACCGGGAAAGTACTCGACATCAATATGACCATCCGGCCTTTCACCAGTGAAGAGGACGATTCCCGGTTTATCTGTGTACTGCGGGAAAACAAACCCGAAAACAAAAGCCGTGATCAGGCCGCCCGGGAAATCAAGCGCAATCTGCTTGCCGCCATGCACCATAATTTCCGCACCCCTCTCAACGGTATTCTTGGCTATTCAGAAGTTATCATGACTGAAATGCTCGGCCCCGTCGGACAGGATTCCTACCGTGATTACGCCCGGGACATTCATGGCGCCGGACAGGATCTGCTGCAGTTAATCGACAATCTTCTGGAACTGAAGGAACTGGAAACCACGGAATTCGAGCTCCACGAGGAACGGTTCACCCTCATCGATCTGCTTGCCGGATGCCTGAAGAAGGTTTCCCCTGATGCGGCCAAGGCCAACATCCATCTGTCAAGCAATGTCAAAGAAGACTTCCCCGTCATTTACGGTGACAAATGCCGTTTACAACAGGTGGTCCACAGCCTGCTGACCAATGCCCTTAAATTCACCGCGTCCGGCGGCAAGATCACCTTGTCCGCCGAACTGGCCGCCGACGGGTCCTGTATCATCAACTGCGTGGATAATGGTGTTGGCATGCCGTCACAACAGCTCGCGAAGGTCTTCAGCCACGATACCCATCTGTCCGACATCTATTCCAATCCAACCGTCGGCATCGGTTTTGGACTGTCTTACGTCAAACAGATGATAGAACGTCATGGCGGCACCGTATCAATCATCAGCGCGCTTGGCCAGGGCGCAAAAGTCAGTCTGCATCTGCCGGCCCGCCGCCTGGACTAGTTCTGGGCTGGATCTGGCCTGGACTGAATCTAAGCTGGGCATGAGCCGGATCTGGGCCGCTTTTGTATCGGTCGATAAAATAGTCGACCTGCCCTCTTGCGTTGCCCGGCCCTGACCACATATAATACTGGCGTATACCCCAACCTTAGCTGTAACGATCAGGACAGAACATGAGCACGCCCCTTAATATGATTTCCGCCAATGACCTGCGGACCGGTTTAAATGTATATTTTTCCCAGGAGGGGGAAGCCACGACATGGCATACGGACGCCGCCAAGGCCAGCGTTTATGCCGAAGACACCGTTGAGGCCGCCTTTGCACTGGCGAAAAAGGATATGGACCAGAATGTGGTCGTCGATTGCGTCATCGTGCCCGTGGATGAGAATCATACCCCGTTGACCACCCGGGAAAAAATTCGCGCCGGTGGCCCATCCACCGCTTATGGGGCGCAATAATACAATCGCGTTACACCATCAGGAGAAGGCCCCATGCTTGTCATCCAGATTTATGCCGATAATCCCCTGCGGAATTTCAATTATCTGATCGCCTGCCCAAGCAGCCGGGAAGCCTTGGTGGTCGATCCGCTGGATGTGACACGGTGTCTTGCGGCCGCCAAACAGCATGGCCTGAAGATCACGAAGATTCTCAACACTCATGAACATTGGGACCATATTGACGGCAATGAAGAAATGCGCCGCCATACCGGGGCCCGGCTTTACGCCCATAACGGGGCCATGGGCGTGATTGATCATGTGGATGTCGGCCTGTATGCCGGTGATACCATCGCCGTCGGCCAAAGCATCAAATTGAAGGTTCTCGACACCCCCGGTCATACCAGAAGCCACGTATGCCTGCTGGCCAACAGTGCCGTGCCGGGGCTATTTTGTGGCGACACCCTGTTTAATGCCGGCGCGGGAAACTGTCATAACGGTGGAAATGTTGATGATCTCTATGATACCTTTTCACAACAGCTGGCCAAGCTGCCCGACAATACGAAAATATACCCCGGGCATGACTATATCCTCACAAACCTGAAATTCACCCTTGATCGGGAACCGGGAAACCGGGCGGCCGAGGATATGCTAAACATGTTGCTGGATCACGATCCCCATAACGCCTATATCACCACCATGGCGGAAGAGCGCCGGATCAACAGTTTTTTCCGCCTCGACAGCCCGGTGATTATTGATAAACTCAAATCAGAGGACCCCGACTTCTCCGCCGCGCCGTCCCCAAGAGACGTCTTTACCGCATTGAGAGCGCGACGCAACACCTGGTAACTGCCTCCCGGCAGGGTCTAAATGACCTCTGGCAATAAAATCAAACGTATGTTAGATTTTAACCGCACCCACTGTTAAAGGCCGCATAACCTGATAAGGCCCCGAACCACATAAAGGAATGAGACATGAGCCTCGAAGATCTTACCTCCACCATCCGCGGCAAAACAGACGCCATGGACGCCAACGGCAAGAAAGTTAAAATTGACCTGAAAGGTGACGGCTTTATTTTCATTGATGGCACGACCAATCCACCTACCGTCAGCAATGACGATCTTGATGCCGATGTCACCCTGACCCTGAGTGAAGATAATTTCGAAGGCCTGATCGACGGCTCCCTCAATCCCCAGATGGCCTTTATGATGGGTAAACTGAAGATTGACGGCGATATGGGTCTCGCCCTGAAGCTCGGCGAGCTCTTCGGCTGATCCTCTCTGTCCCAAACGCAAAAAAAAAGGCGCCCCCTCAGGGACGCCTTTTTCATTATGCTGTCAGATTAAGTTTTATTTCAATGTAATCAGAACCCGACGGTTTCTGGCTTCCCGCACCCCGTCTTCTGTCACGACTTCACCGGCTGTTTCACCAAAACTTTCCATGGTAATGACCCCGGCGTCAACGCCCGCATCAATCAAGGCCTGCTTCACAACCGCCGCACGGGCCAGAGACAGTTTATCATTATAGCTGTCCAGACCGGAACGGTCCGCATGGCCAACAACCTTAATTTCGATTTCCTTCAATTTTCCAGCTTCAGAGGCGGCTTTGCTGATAATATCCTGCGCCTGTGCCGTAATGGCTTTACTGTTCCAGTCAAAATAAACCACATAAGGGCCCATATCGACCTCAGGTCCCGCGGCAGGCTCCGGCATCGGGTCTGGCGCCTGAACAGGTTCTTCAACAACTGGCTCCGGCACAATCTCTTCTTTTATTTCCGGTGCGGCCGCGACCTCAATCGGTTGCGGCATTTCTGCTGCCGCCCGTTTTGAATTACCGCCAAACCGATAAGTCACACCCATCATAATATCATGAACGCCGTAACTGGCCTTGAAGCGGTTGCCAAGATTATCCTGCAGACTGGCATCGGCGGTGCCCAGGAAACGGTATTTAAGCGACATTTCAAATGCATTGGCCAGCGGCAC
The DNA here is from genome assembly GCF_006385135.1 of Paremcibacter congregatus. Classification (GTDB taxonomy): domain Bacteria; phylum Pseudomonadota; class Alphaproteobacteria; order Sphingomonadales; family Emcibacteraceae; genus Paremcibacter; species Paremcibacter congregatus. The sequence continues at coordinate 413,841 of NZ_CP041025.1, read as the reverse complement.
CCGCAATCCGGCGAACATCTGATAGGCGAAGACGCTATCCTTGTCATGGGCAAAAGCCCCGCCGGCAGTCGCCAGGTTTTTCATATTCAGATCGCCAAGCCCCAGACCGGCCCCAATGAAAGGCTCCACTTTATTATCATCAGAAAGCGCGGCGAAATCATACACCGCATTGACCATGTAATGGGTCAGACGAGATTTTCCTGTCGTCGCATTCACAGACCCGCCGCCAAGCCCAAGTCCCCCGTCATTGGTGATGGCGAAGCGGTCCGCATTATGGAAATGTTTGCCAATTTCACCTTCCAGACGCCAGACGCCAAAATCATACCCCATGGTTCCGCCCAGAGCCCAGCCATCATTGAAATGGCTTTGCAGGTCCAATGTGGAGCCTTTGGCTTTTTCCTTGCCCAGAATGCTGTATGAACCATCAATACCGGCATACCAGCTCCCCTCATCGGCAACCGCATTACCACTGATCAATGCAACCCCGCAAACTGTGCTTAAAATAATTTTCCTCATTGTTTTACCCTCTTTGGTCTTCAAATTTGGCGGCACCATACCGCCCATTTAATTAAAATTCTATATTTTCATTATCCGGTAAAATATGGCGCTATTGGGACATGACAAAATAAGGCGTTACAGGGCTGCAATCAGCCCGTGATATCTGAGCGCCGCCAGAAGCTCAGTAAGGGCCAAACGCGCCTCTGTGTCTATGATTGCGCCCCCAACCGGATCAGAAACAGCCCCCTGCTGCGGCCCGACCACCTGCTGTCCTGAAATTTCAAATGACAGACCCGTGACCTGCCCCTTTCGCCACAGTCCCGCCACATATCTCGCGGTTATATTCTGGTCTTTCACCCCCACGCACATGCCCTCAAAGGGAGCGTAAAAAAGCCACCCTCCCCCCATATATTGCGCCACATGGTCCTCATGCCCGGCCCAGTCCCCACTGGCGCCACTGGCGACCAGCCACAATCCGCCCGCCATCGGGGTCAGGGGCGGTTCGCTCAGGTCAGCCGTTTCCACCACCGGCTGCACCAGTGCGTCCAGCTGGTTCAACGCCTGATTATGGCTGACCTCTTTTTGCGCCTGACTGGCGATAATATAAGGCATTTGCAGCCGCGGGGTTTGATCTGTCATCAGAAGTATCCTTTCGGGAAATAGAGTGGTTACAGGGTTACGGTGAGCGGCTGCCCCCGCCCCACCGTATCGCTGAGCTGCATGATCCTGACCGTAAGGCTCGTCTGAACAGCACCAAAATCCGACACCTGCTGCGTGACGGGATAAAAGCAGGTCGGGGCTTCACTGGTCAGGGTCCGCACAGGGATCGCTGCATCAAGTATCTCGATATCATATTTTTCATAACGTTCGCCAAGCGGCACATCCGCATGATCCTGCCAATCGCCGCCCACCCGGCTGCGGCGGATCCAGAACAACGTGATATTACCCGCCCCGTCCCGCGTCGCCGTCGCCCGCACCGGAGCGAAAGGCGTCAAGACGCGGGCCTGAAACACCAGGTCAACCGCCGGGGTATCATCCAGCAGTCCGCCCACGGTCACCGCCTTCAATTTCAAGGCCCGGCCAACATCCGCCAGATTGAGCCCCGCCACCGCCACTGCCGCCGGCGTAAGCAGCACGAACGGCGCACCCGCCCCATGTCCGGCAACATAATGTTCCGTCCCGCGTCGCCCACGCAACAAATGCGTCAGGCGGAAACGGCCATCGGGCAGTTCTTCTGCATTTTGAAATTGCACGATTTCCCCTGCGACCCAGGCAAGGTTCGCCCCCCGCAACACCGCTCCCTTGTCCGATGAGGCGAGGCCGTGATCCGCCCGATCCAGCCGCACCAGAATTTCACTGGCCGTGTCCCAATAGGCGGTCGGGCCGTTACTGAGAAAATTTTCAACAATCCCGGTGACCGCCGGATGCACATGCGCCCCCAAGGGGCTGTAACTGTCCCCGCCATCCCGGGAAAGATACAACCGCGCCCCTTCCCATTTTCCCGCCCCCGCCGCCACCGCCCAAAACATCACCGGACTGATCACTTCTTCCGCCGTTATCGCCGGCATATCAAGGGCAAACAACATCGTTTCGGCAAGGTCGGGCACCGTTTGGGGCGGCACAGCACCACTGTCGGCCACCGCCACACGGTCCAGCAGCCTGGCGGAGAATTTCACCGCCTGACAGATCAGACCGGCAGGACTCAGTTCCGTTTCCTGCACCATATATTCCTGATCGCCCCCGGCCGCCGGCAAGGTAATCACATCCCCGGGCGACAGATCCGCAAAACGCGGCGGCAAAACAACCTGCACCCTTTCCCGCCCGTACCAAGCCAGGTCCAGTCTCACCTCTGACACCGCCTTGGCGGTAGAGGCGGACAGCACCAGGGCATGGCTGCTTTCCTTTACCATGTGGCTCGCCCCGGTTTGACGACGGGCCCGCTGGTGTCCGGTCTGATAATCGCGGGCCGGGTCAATAAAAGACATACCGATTTCCCGGGGCAGTTCCAGATCATGCTGCCGGCTTCGGGTGATTTTCTCCCCCGAAGTGTCGCCCTGCCCGCGCTTGACCACATCCGCATCAGCAATCATCTGTACTGCAGGTCGCCCCAACGGGCGAAACACCAGTCCCTCCAATTGTTCCACCATATCGAAGTGATAAATCTGCGCCAGTTCTTCCAGCGCCCGGCGGGATTGCACCGGTCCCGGAATCATATAACCGGCCACCCGCTGATCTAGCGCCGAAACATCAATGGCCGACAAATCGCTCAACCGGCAAATGTCCACGACAATGGTCGCCAGCGCCACATCCCCTGTTGCATCGCCCACGACCTCGAACGTCATATTGGGAATGCGGTTGGCATATTCACCAAGCGCAAGATCTTCAAACACCACATAGGCGCGTCCCTGAAAGGCGTTAACATTCTCCTGACCTTCCAGGGCCTCTATCACAGGATCTGGCTGCTGACCGGGCTGACCGGTATAAATTCTCACCGCGCCGTCGACCGCCAGTTTGCCAGCGCCATCACGCAGCAACTTGCCATCAGCCCAGATCTGGCCGACATCATGAATTTCCCGGCCGGACAACACCACCGCAAAGGAGACTGTATAGGAATATGTCACGGTCTTTACTGTCGCCCCGCCGCCCTTACCGCCTGTGCTTTCGGACGCCTCCTGGCGCGTCTCCTTCAGGCCCGATGACCAGACCACATTTCCCGGCAACCGCAGTGTCCCATATACCCGGGGGATCGCCACCCCGTAGGATGAGGTCTGCACCGTCAGGTCATTCAGGCGCGGACCTTCCTGAGTGTGGCTGCTGTGGCTGCTAAAAATCACCTTATCGACCTGTTGACCGACCATGCCACCGATCATGCCGCCGATGGGTCCGCCGAAATAGGTGCCAACGGCCGTTAAAACCAGTGATGCCATATGCTAGTCCTGCTCTTTTATGGAGGGGAAGGCGTATATATGGGTGATGCGCGCCACCCAGTCTTTGTCCAGACGATGTTCCACCACCTGGCCAAATTTTTCACAGGCATGAACCAGACCCCGGTCGGACAGGATGCCCGCATGCTCCAGGGTCCGACCGAACCGCAGGATCACCACATCTCCCGCTCGCCGGTCAGAAACCGCGACGGGCCGAAACCCCGCCTGTTCCGCCGCTCGGGAAATCGCCCGCCTGCCGGGGATTTTCCGATAGTCCCGCCGGTCAAAATATCCAAGCCGTAATGCTGTCGCCACATGGACAATCAGCCCCACACAATCTAGTCCTGTCGCCGGAATACGGCCTTGATGGCGGAACGGACAGCCAACACAGGCGCGGGCCGCCAAAAATATGGGTTTTCGCTGCAGATCACCTGTGGTCATTTGAAAAAAAATTTGGTATCACTGTTCATCATAAAAAAATATAGAAGGATTTGTTCCGCATGGACATGAATGTAATTGGGTTGCATATTCACGAATTAAGAAACCAGTGCCGCTTTATCGAGGCGAGCGTGGATATTCTGAACCAGTCAATGGAAAACCAGGCCGCCGTCGGCGCGTTTTTCGGCCTGCAGAATATCATGCTAGGCAGCAACCAACTGGCCCGCATGTTGTGGTCCCCGCGTAAAAAAGGCAAGGAACGGGCCGCCGGCCTGCGCCAGGTTCTTGAGCTGCCGGAAAAATATCCGTTGAATAACGAAAATATTCTGGCCCTGGTCGATCAGGCCGATGAAGCCAATGACCAGTGGATCGCCCAGTCCAAGGATCAATATATCCTCTATGATTTCATAGGCGATATCGCCAACAGTCGCCATAAGGATGTGGAGCCGAAGAATATCTTCCGCGCCTTTGATCCGACCACAAAAATTTACGCCTTCCGTGGTGTTAGCTATAATCTCGATGCGCTGTTGAAAGCCATCGCCGATGTCAGCAATCGGGTAAACCAGATCCATCAGCGTCTCTATCCTGATCAGTGGAAAGAAGTTGAGCCGGAAGCCCCTGTGGAAGACGCCGCCCCGGCGGAAGACACAAAAGCGGCGCCGAAAAAAACCGCCCCGAAGAAAACACCCGCCAAGAAACCTGCGGCGAAAAAAGCAGCGCCTAAAAAGGCTGCGGCGAAAAAATAATCCTATTTCAGGCCGGGATAGCGATAAAGGGCATCCGTGCCCGGTATCGCTGTCTCGCCCCTGAAATTGGCGAAATTCTCAAATTTGGCCTTGCAGGTAGCGGCGCGTTTGTCACAGCCCGCCACCGCCAGATAAATATCCCCCACCGCGATGGGCGATTTGAGATCATCATACAGACGGAAGTCACCCACCGTATAGCGTTTGATTTCGCTCTTCAGGCCGGCATTTTCCCCGGATATCCAGCGTAGCACCCCATAATCATACCAGCCACCGGCTTCCGCCCGCCCACTGTCCTGAAAACGGTCCGGCTCCAGAACCGCCGTCACCCGACCGAGACGCGAAACTTTTTCCAGATTGACATGGCAGCGGTCCCCGCCGAGATCGGCCCGGCAATCCGGTGAGAAGACATCACCGATGGTCTGCTGCAATTTCTGACTGAGGCCGCGAATTTCCACGGTGAACTGATCGTCCTTGAGGCTGAATTCCCCGAGCCAGCCTTTGCGGATCGGCAATTTTCCCTGGGACAGGTCCTGCCAGTTGACCTGAAAGATCTCGATCGCCGCATGGTCATAAAGCCCGGCGCGGATGTCCCTCTCGTCAATGCCCTCGCTGCTCAACATCATATCGACCGCCAGATTATCCACATTCAGGGCGTTGCTGCTGCTCACCGCCGTAGAGAAAAAACTATTCACCGGCCGGAAACTCACATGATCAATCCTGAGTATCTGGTCATGGGTGGTGAAGGCCAGTCTGCACCCGTCACGCCGGGTCAGCCGCCAGCAGGTGACCAAAGTCGTCACCTCCCCCGCCAGATGGGTTTTGAGGTCCAGGGAAATCTGTTTCATCTCACAGCCGCACCTCGATCAGGGAAATGTTCGGCAGCTGTCCGGCGCGGAAATTTTCCTGGGTCACGGTCAGGCTGTCTTCGGCGAAACGCACCGGTACATCAAATTCAAACCCGGCGGTGATTACGGTCCCATTTGTCGGCGCCACCTCGAAAGTGATCTCCCCCGTGGTCAGGTCCACCTGCCAGCCTGCGGACTGGACAATACCGTCCAGCGCCACAAGAACCGTTCCCGCCACGGGCTTGGTAATGGTGCGCAGGTGATGTTCACCGCCGCTGTCATATTTTTTCACCAGCTGGAATCCCACTGTCGCGCCGTCACCGGTGCCGATCTCCTGATCATTGGCGCTCACCGCCGCGCCCGGCGTCCCGCTGCTGAAATCAAGCCAGTCTTTATAGCGGAAACCGTAAGCCCGACCGGCGCGGGCGCGGAAGAAACCGATCACCTCCGCGAGATCCTGCTCCGACCGCAAGCCGTAACCAATGTCATAGAGATTGCGCGCCTCCTGCCATTCGCGGTTGCGCTGCTCATGACCTGAGGCCAGCGTCACGATGCTGGTCATAAATTGCGGCCCGCCGCTGGCGCCAAAGCTGATATCCACCGGCAGCCGTATCTCGTGAAATCCTGTCATATCCTGCTCCTGATCCATGCCATATATCACCCCGTCGCGCTGCAGCTGGGGATAGGCCCAGACAAAGACCTCAGCGAAGCCCGCTGCAAAACCACCGCCAATGGCCTGGTCGATATTGCGCCAGTTTTCCGGCGTGCTCGCCGACAGATTAAACCCGGCGAAATAATGGCTGCTGGCGCGGGGGTAGCCCAGCTGCTGATCTATTTTGTCAATCGCCTGCGTCTTTTCCCCCCAGACCCCGTCGAGCACGAAGTCATAATCCTCCAGCTGCCAGAAATCGAAGGCCGGATGGGCCCATGAGACGACGGGGAAATTGACCGTCTCCGCCATGGGTGCATCCTGCCGCATCACCTGCGGGCTGTAAAACAACAGTCCCACCTTTGCTGTCGGCAGACCTGCCCTGATCTGATCGCGCAGCCACAGGGTCGATTGCCCGAGCTTGTCGCCGAGCCAGTCGAGATAGAGCTGCTGGTCCGGGGTTGCCGTTTCTGAGGCAAGAAGATGCGGCGTGGACACGGGTTGTCCGGTTTCCACGGCATAGCGCGCCGTCGTGACATCATCATAGAAATGCGGCGCCCCGACCCCGTCGGCGATCCACCACCAGGGCTCGCCAATCTGGAGATGAATTTCCAGCCCGGCGCCCGCCGCCAGCTGCCCGAGGGCGAGAAACACATCGCGCAAATAAGCGAGAGCGTCATCATTGGTCGGGGCGATCAGACCCGACGGCGGAGTCCAGCCGGTGCGGGCCGGGCTGGCGTCATGGGCGCGTTGTTGCCAGTCTTCGGGCATATTCTCCGCCAGGATTTCATAGGACAGGGACAGAATCACCTGAACATCAAACTGCCGGGCGAGGGTGAGGAAATTTTCATGCCAGCGCGCCGCCGCAACATTCAACGCCGGTTTGGCGGGGTCGACCACATAGCGGGCCGTCCCCGCCTGCCAGGTGAGACTGAAATAATGACTCATCCCGATATAATGAGTGATCCAGCCGCGATAGCCCGCTTTCAGCATGTTCCAGATCACCCGTTCCGGTGTCTGGTTATAGACATCGTCATAGCCATTGGCGATGCGCAGGTCGTGGGGACTGACATAACCGTCGCCGATTTTCAATGTCGAGGTCGGGCCGGTGACGGTGATCTGCGACAGGATCACCTGACTGTCCCGCGCCGAGGGCAGAGGCCCTGTTGTCACCCCGTCAAATTCCGGTGCCACCATGCTGATAAACAGCCGGTCAATATCTTGCGGCCAGACCGGATCAGCCTCCTCCGGATGCATAAACCCCCCGGCCAGCGCATCAAAATCGAGGGTAATCACGGCATCTTCCGGCCCGCCCACCGCATAATTCCACAGCCGCACATACCAGACCCGCGGCACGCCCTCACTGTCCCGTCCCTCAATGGTCAGGGTCGGGCTGTGCAACCCGTCCAGCGGGCGAAGGCCGTTCGATTGCCAGCGGAACTGCAGCAGCGTATGGCGATAATCCCGGCGGGTCTGATAACGATGGAAGGGATGATCCAGGGTGTCTTCCGTCTGCCAGATCAGGCCGCAGAGATCCTCATGGCGATAATAGGTCAGGTCGATCTGCAGGCTGTCAAAACCGGTGGTGATCAGAGATGCTGTCATCGGGCGCGGAAAATTCAGCGTCCAGAAGCGCGGCGAAAACCGCCGGATGAACCCCTGGTCGGTTTGATCGCCTTCCCCGGCCAGCCAATACATTACAGGTCCCTCTCGGCCCGGTCCATGGCGCGGCGTACAGCCACCGCCACCTGACCGGCGCTGCGACGGGTCATATCCTGACCTCCGCCCTGATTGGTGATATTGATGGTGATCTGGGGGGCCGCCCGACCAGAACCCGCCCCGCCGATGCGCGCCGCCTCGGCCCGGGGCAGAATACGCCCGGGACCACTCGGCACAAACAGTTCCGGCCCGCGTTCGCCGACCAGATAGGGCTGTCGCGCCCCGACGGTGCCGCCCCCGGCGCGGCCAAAAAGACTGCCAAAGAAACTGCCGATGGCGCCGCCCATGTCACCGTTGCTGTCGCCAAATAGATTGGAGAGCCCCGATTGAAGGGCGCTATTGGCGATATCGGCGAGCACCGATTGCGCCACCTGACCGAGGCTTTTAAAACTCAGCTCGCCGGAGCGGGCGAAATCGCTGAAAGTTCGGGTCAAGCCCTCAGCGGTCTGGGTCGCGATCTGGTCAAGACTGTCAAACTCCCGCTTGATGGTTCCCAACTCTGCGCGCAGGTCGGCGCCATCCCCCCTGATCTTGACGACCAGGCTGTCGATTGTGGTTTCTGTCATGGTAAATGTCCTGAAAATGGGCCTGACGGCTAAAAGGAGGTTGTAGCCTCTACCGCCGGAAACGTCCCCCAAGATAACGCCCGGCCATCAGGCGAAAATAAAAGGCCGCCGGGCGATACAGGGCGATGAGGAAGATAAGCGCTCGGGCAGGTGCTACTTTTGGATTAATTCAGGTATAAAAAGCTATCGCGTGATATTGCTCAGATTGAGGAAAGATGTCACGGCGCGGCCGACCAGGAACAAGGCGGAATAGACCATCACCTCAATCCAGTTCATCACCGCATAGCCGCTGCTGATATATTGCGCCAGCACCACCAGCAACATCACCAGCCCCACCCCTTGCGACAGATTGGCGGCGAGCCGCACCCGGCCAAGGATTTTCTCCCGACGCGGGTCCTGCTCCGGCTTAATGCCCGCCTTGCGATCGGCGACCCGCTGGCGCAGGGTCTTGGCCGGTTTATCTGTTGCTTTTTGTCTCATAGTCTCAGTCTAGCGATTCTTTATCGCGCCGCAAAGTGCTTTTCAGCAAATCATTCAATTCGGCACGGCTGAGGGGATCCCCATGGCCATCGCCGCGCAATTTTCGAAATCCGTGATAGGCGCACCAGAAATCCATCGGCGTCGCCCGCCAGAAAGTCTCCGGCGACCAGCCGAAGCTGACATAGGCCACCTCCGCATAGCGCCGCCAGTTGATCTCTGTCATCTTTCGGGAGATTCCTGAGCCCCCGTCAGGCACAGGGTCAGCAGCGCCCGCACCACCGGACTGACCTCCGTCAGCCCCTGCGCGAGAATCAACGTCCCCACCTTGTCGAACGCCAGTCGCTCTTCCATGCAGGCCCAGATGATTACCGTCATTTCCTTGAGACCGAAATCGCCCTCCGCCGCCCGCACCGCCAGGCCGAGCAGCCCGCCGAGCCGCTCCTCCATATCCATAATCGCCTGGAAGGTGGGCCGCAGGCGATAGTCGTCGCCGCCCAGCCGCAGATGCAGGCTGTTTTTAAAGCCCTCAGACATAACTCACCACCCCGGAGCTCTCGAGGCTCAAGGCATAACTGCGCTCGCCGTTATAATCCCCGGTATATTCCAGCGAGGTCACCTGAAAGCCGCCGGTGAATTTGCCGCCGCTTTCAAACACCACCTCATAATTATCAACGCTGCTGGTCAGCGCCTTGGCCTGCAGCAGATTTTCCGCCGCACTGTCGGTGAAGATGCCGCCACCGGACAGGGAAACATGACGAATGCCCGCCCCGGACAAAAGCTCGCGCCAGCCGCCCGAGGTCTTGTTGGTGACATCGACGGTTTCATTATTGATCCGCAGCGACGTCGAGCGCATGCCGCCGATCACTGCGAAATTTTCCGGCCCGCCGCCGTCGCCTATTTTGAGCAAGAACGCCCGTCCCTTTTCGATCGCCATCTCTGGATCTCCTGTCTGGTTGAATGCTTAAATGATCTGTCTGGTGCGGGCGCGAAAACGGAGCACGCCGTGGCGCACCCGACCGTCGCTGTCAAAGAAATTCTCGAACAGGCGAAATTCCAGTCGGGCCAGTTGATGCCCGGTCAAAATCAAATCCGCGTCGCTGAGCAACGCCGCCACCTGATCCGCCAGACCGCGCACCGCGCCGCCGCCCCGGCCGCGCGCCCAGATATGAATATCCAACAGATGTTCCTGACCGGAGAAATCCTTGGCCGACCAGTCGCTGACCACCCCTTCACCGATGGTGATATAGGGCAAGGGCCGTCCTTCCGGGGCCGTGTCATAAATGCCGGAAATTTCCACCATCAGGGCGGCATCAGCGCTCAGCCGGTCATAGATCGCCTGCCACAGGCTGTCGGATGCGAGAAACGTCATGTCATTATTCCTGTTGAGAGCGGTGCCTGAGCCCGGCGAAGGCGACTTTCACCTCCTCCACCGCCGGGGTGAGGAAAGGGCGCGCCGCCTGATAACGGGTGCCAAATTCCAAATAGCGGGCATAAGGCAGATCGGTGATCACCCGCAGGTCACCCGCAGGATCTTTTTCCACCCGGAGGGATGCGGCCAGATCGCTATGATCTTTCGGATGCTTCAGATTGCGCAAAACCCGCGCCCGCGCCCCGCGCACCACCGCCGCCGCCAGCTGATCGACCATCTCCGCCAGGCGCCGTTCATAGAGCCGGGCCTGCTGGTCCAGATCACGGGATAATTTTTCCACCGTCATGCGGGCAGTTCCTCGCGCACCATGATTTCCAGCATTTGACCCCGGGCGTTCGGCTGACCCATCCCCGTCACCTGATAAATTTTACCCCGCCACAGAATACGGCGGGTCTCCTCCAGAATATCCTGATGACGCATCAGAAGGCGATAAGATGTGGTGAAACGGGTTTGCCGCGCCTCTGTCTCGGGTCGGTCAGACACCCGTGTCGCCGCCGCCCAGACCTCGGCAATATCCTCCCAGCTGTCATGCTGTTCCCCGGCGCCGCTGGCCAGCAACACCGGTTTCTGGCAGATGATTTTTTCATGCAGAGCGCGGGTCATTACAGCACCATCCGGCGGTAAGGCTGCCACAGCCTTTCGGCAAGTGCCGCCCCCTGCGCCATCGCCGGGCTTTCGGGATCGTAGAGCGCCCCGACCCACAGCAAGATTCCCTGCCGCAGGTCCGGCGGCAGGGCGTTGGGGTTCGCCCCAAATCCGGCGCTGAAACTGATTTCAATGCCGGCCATCTGCCGGTCGGGGTCGGGAAAGACGCTGCCTTCCCGGCTCATCAGGCGCGCCTCGTAAGAGGCGTGATCGAGCAGCAACATCGCCGGGTCCAACGTCTCGAACGCCCCCGCGCGCCAGACCCTTACCTCATCAACCGACAGGACCGGTGATAACGGCAGGGTGACAATGCCGTCGCCCCAGTCATTCAGGGTCAGCCGCCATTGCTGAGCCAGCAATTTTCGCCCGAGATAACATTCACAGGCCGCTGTCGCCGCCTGAAGATAAGTGGTTAACACCCCATCTTCGTCCATATGAGAAATCTTCAGGTGGTCGCGCAGTTCATCGACTTGCGCCGGCAAGCCAACAGGGGCTGTGACAAGTTCCAGATGCATCAGAAACCCTTTCAAAAAAGGAGAAGACGGCAGTCACCCGCCGCCTTCTCCAGGCTGGAGGAAACTTTTTTAAGCGCTGAACTGCAGCAGCTTGATCGCCTGATCATTGGTCACCGCGCCACCGACCCGTTTGGTGGTGTAGAAATGCACATAGGGCTTGTGGGAATAGGGATCGCGCAATATCCGGGTTCCCATGCGGTCGGTGACGCTATAGGCCCGCTTCATATTGGCGAAACACAGCGACAGGGAGAACACCGCCCGGTTCGGCATCTCGGCCACCTCGACCACCGGATAGCCGAGCAAGGTTGCCGCCGCGCCGCTTTCCAGGCCCGGCCGCCAGAGATAATGACCGTCGGCATCCTTGAATTTGCGGATTTCACTGAGCAGGCCGGTGTTCATGTAGAATTTCGCCTCGGCCCGGTACCCGCTTTTCAGCGCATGCACCATATCGACGAGGATATCTGACGGGTCCGTTGCCGCCCAGTTACCCGCCACCCCGGTGGCCAGCGTCTCGATCTCGCCGAAGGCCCGGCTGCCGTCATCATTGGCCGACAGGGCGTAGGTGAGGAAACCTTTCGGCTTGTTGACCCCGTCGCCCGTAACGAAGGCGGCGTTTTCCTGCTGGGCAAACTCTTCCGCCAGCTCCTCGGACAACCAGCTTTCCACATTGAAGAAGGCGTCATCCAGCATGGTCTGGGTCGCCGCCGGATTGGCGTAAATCTCGCCGAGCGGCGGTTCGATTTCCTGAAAACTCGGGCTGTCGGTCTCAATCCGCGCCCCACTCTCGGACACCCAGCCCGAGGTCATGCCGCCGGTATTGACCAGCTTCTTATAGCGCGACGTGCCGATGGCGATCACATGGGCCTCGGCCCGGATCGGCGATATGTCCCGCAGGCGTTTCTCGATCTGCTGATCCAGCGCCACCGGCACCGTATAACCCCCGTCGGTATCTACCGCCGTGCTCAAAGCTTTCTGATCCAGCGTGATCTCCTGTCCTTTACGAATAAAACCATCGAAGAACTGCGCTTTCTGTTGCAGGTCGGGGCCGGAATCTGCCGTCTTGCCGTCGAGGGCGGGGCGCCCTCCCGCCATATGCAGGCTGCGGGTCATATTGTGCAGGCGCTGGATCTCCTGATCGAGGCGCGCGAGCTTCTCCTCGGTCACGACGTCCGCCTGGCCCTTGCGTTCGATTTCGCCCAGGCGATCGTCGTTGGTGGTTTTAAACTGTTCGAAGGCGCGGCTGAGATTTTCCAGCGCCTCTTTGGTCTCTAATGTCATGGAAGTCATCCTTTCTGTGATGATAGGGGGGTCATGAGTTGCGTAAGATGGGTGAGTGACGTAATAAGGTCCGCGGTCTCGGTGGCCTGCTGCGCGGCGGACTTGAAGTGAGAGATGCGCGCCTGTTCATTCATCGGGAAGGTCACCAGGGAGATCTCCCACAGATCCACCCGCCGCAGCAGCCGCACGCCGTCCGACCTTTGATCACTTTCCACCGTGTGAAAGCCGATTGACAAGCCGTCGAGCGCCCCGGCGGCAAGCAAATCCGCCGCCGCCCGCGCCCGCGCCACCTGCAACATCAGACGGCCCCGGACATACAGCCCGCGCCCGTCTTCCCGCAGTTCGTCAATCACGCCGACCGGCTCCTTCGGGTCATGCTGCCACAGAAGTTTCACCCCGGCAGCGCCCCGGTCTTTTAAGGACTGTTGAAAGGCCCCGGGCAGGATCAGGTCCCGACCCCGGTCGACCACATGAAATATGCTGGCATAGCCCGCGAAATGGCCGAGCGCGGTCATGACGTCAGCCTTGATATCAGGGGTGGCGTAAAGTGAGTTTTTCATTCATTGTCCAAAAATTTGTCCGAGTTGCAGAAGCTTGAATTTCACCGCCAGCCCGAGGATCAGGGCCGAGAAACACAAGCGCATCAGCCAGCGCACCAAGGCCTGCAGCGCGGTGCGGCGCACGTCACGCCAACTGTCGAGCAGCAGGCGCAATTCGGTGATGTCAGTGCCCGCCTGACCATCGCTGAGCCCCAGCTGCGCCAAGGCCCGCCGCGCGCCTTCTTCCGAGGCCTGCTCAATCAGGTCATAAATAAGTTCCGGGGCGATGCCCTGCCGTTCCGCCTGACGCACCGCCTGGGTGAGGCCGGCCCCGATTCTCATGACAGGCTGTCGCCATTGGGCAAAGGCCCGAGCCCGAGGGCGGCGCGCTTCTCGTTAAGGGTCATAAAGTCCGCCTGCCCGATCCGCTGCCACAGGGCCTGACGGTCGGCGCTCAGGGCCGGAATGGCGTCCTGGTCGTAGCTGAGCGTCAGGTCATCTCCGAACTGCGGCGTGAGCCAGCGGTTCAGCGACGACATCATCTTGTCCATCATCGGCAGAAGGGTCAGCCGCCACAGAGCGCGGTTGGCTTCCTGATAATTGCTGTAGGTATTGTCGCCGGGAATGCTCATCATCATCGGCGGCACCCCGAAGGCCAGTGCTATTTCCCGCGCCGCCACATGCTTGGCATTGATGAAGTCCATGTCGGCGGGGGAAAAAGCCATCTGCTGCCATTTCAGACCGCCCTCGAGCAACAGGGGACGGCGGGCGTTATGACTGCCTTGAAAATTTTCCTCCATCTCCGCCTTCAGCCGGTCGAATTGTTCGCGGCTGAGGCTCGCGTTGCCCTCTTTCGGCTCGAACACCAGCGCGCCCGAGGGCCGGGCCGAATTATCGAGCAGCGCCTTGTTCCAGCCCGACGCGCCGTTATGGATATCGACGCTATAGGCCGCCGCCTCCAAAGGCGACAGACCGTAATAATCATCCAGTGGGTGAAAGGTCTTGAGCTGCAGGATCAGGCTCTCGCCCGTCACCTGATCGACGGCAAAAGAATGCTGGCGACCAGACAGACTATAGACATAGGCCTTGGGCCAGCCGCCGAGCCCCGGCACGATCTTCATCCGGTCAGGGCGCAGCACATAAAGTTCCGCCGGGCGGGCGTCGGGGCCGAGGGCGGCTTCAAGATAGCTGTTGCCGGCGATATTGAGAAAGGCGTAGGCGCTTTCGAAAAAGGCCGCCCGCCCTTGAGACGGGTTGGGCCGCTCCAACAAATCAAGCAGGGGATGATGCGCCAGTTTCTTATCGCCGCGATACAGCCGGAGCGGCACCGAGGCGGCGCATTCCGCCAGTATGCGCACCGCCCGATGGGCAATGACATTCTTGCGGTAGCCTTCCTCGGCGAGCTTTTCATAGACCCGTCCGGTCCAGCGCGGATCGGCCCAGCCCATCCACAGGCTTTCCGCCCCGCGCAAGGCCGCCGTCGCCGACTGCTTTTCTTCGTGGGCCGGGGCTTTTTGGGCCCTGCTTTTGCGGCCAAACAAGCGATCTATCGCGCCCATAACGTGCTCCTGTTCTGAGTAAATATAAGGTCCGGACAAACGGCGCAGGTCACCGCGTGCGCTGCACGGGTACTCAATAGCGGTTCAAAAGTTTGCAGGTGCGGCCCCAAGCCGCCGTCCGGATTGTCTTCGCAAGAAGACAAAGGTTGTTTTATTAAATATTGCGTATTTGCGGCTGCCCCCGGGCTTTCAGCAGCAATTCGGTCAGGGCCCAGACCAGCGCGTCGACCCGGTCCGGGCTTTTGCCGTCGCTCGGGCCGTCACTGGTCAGGCCGCACATCTGGTCTTCGAGAGCCGCGAAAGTGCCGCAATGTTTGATGCGTCCTTGCTCATACAGCGCCGCCACCGGTTCCGCCCGCAGCACCTTGCCGCGACTGGCGCGCACCGCGCGGTAACTGAGCTCGGGATCGATCTGGCGCAGCAGGCTTTCCACCAGCTCACCACCATTATTGACCTCGGCCACCAGCCGGTCGGCCTCATAGCGGGCGTAAGCCGCCAGCGCCGCCCGGGCCCAGCCGTGAGGGCTCAACCCCTGCACCGAACAATCGGCGATGATATAGCCCTGCCCCGCCCGGTCCCGCGCCGCGACAATGATGCCACAGGTATCGGCCTTCTTGCCGCTGGTCACCGGCGGGTCCACCGCCACCACGATACGGTCAAGGTCGGGCAGATCCCCGGCCCGGTTATCATCCAGCAGCGGCCGGCTCCACAAGGCCCCCGGCACATCGGTGAGAATCTCACCGTAAATTTCCTGACGGCCAATACGGCTGCCTTCATATTGCGCCACCACCTGATCAAAGAAACTTTGCGGCAAATGGGCGCGATTGTCATAGGTCGAGCCGCGCACCACCCGGGTTCGCGGGTCCGCCACCAAGTCCCGGCACAGGGGAATATTGCGCGGCGTGGTGGTCACCAGCACCTGTGGCATCTTGCCCAGACGCAGCCCGAGCAGCAGATTCGACCAGGTATCCTCGACATAGCGCCATTTGGCGAGCTCGTCGGCCCAGGCCACCTGATGCTGCGGCCCGCGCAGCTGATCGGGGCTTTCCGCCGAATAAAGGAAGGCCTGAATGCCGTTGGGCCAGATCAGTTTCTTGTTGCTGCTCTCGAAGACCGGACGGTAATCCGGTGGGCAGACCGCCAGCAGGCCGCTTTCGCCCTCGATCATGGTCAGTCGCCCCTCAAGAAAATTATCCGCCACCAAAGCGATCCGGTCCGGGGCGGCCTTTGGCGCGACGAGCGGGCTGTCGCCTTCCACCAGGGTGCGGATCCATTCCACCGCCGTGCGGGTCTTGCCAAAGCCGCGCCCGGCGAGGATCAACCAGCAGAACCAGTCGCCGTCGGGCGGCAACTGATTGTGCCGCGCCCAGAAGGACCAGTCATAAAGCAGCGCCTCACATTCCTCCGGCGACAGGCCGTGCAACAGTTCTTTACGACGTGCGGGCTCCATGGCCGCGATTGCCTCGGCGAGCGAACGGTGATCTGTCACAAATGTCTCAATCTTTGGTCGGGGCGTGATCCCCCATTTGGTCCAACTTTTTAAGCAACCGCGCCCGGGGGGACAGGGTTTTGCCTTTACGGAGGGAAGTTGGTCGCCGCTTACCGTCGCCAAAAATTTCCGGCCGGTGGGCTTTCAGCAGAAAGATCGCCACCTTCTCATCAATCACCGGGGCTTTGCCTCCGTCTGCCCTATCCTGTTGTCCCGTGGCGCCCAACGCCTTGTCCCAGAGATAAGCCTCCAGATGGTCGAGCGCCTGATCCATCGCCGCCTGCCATTTGTCGCGAAAGGCCGGGTGGGCGACCCGGCGGCGATAGACCTGAGACCGGTCCAGCTCCGCCGCCGCCGTCGCCGCCGTCACATTACCGCTCTGCTGTAAAATACTGAGAAAGACTGATTCTTTTTCAGCCGACCAGCGCCCCGATGCCGTCGTTTTCGCCATAGATGCCCCTTCGCCATAAAAAAAGCCGCCATAAATCTGGCGACCTGTGTCAGGAAATCAGTCTGTACGCCCTCTCTCCGAGAGCCAATTCTTGATCATGTGAAAAATAATAGCCTATTAACCCCGCTTTGTCAATATTTATTTCCTATTTATAGGGTAATATAGTTTATTATTTAGTATAAATTTACATAAAATATAGATAAACAAATAATATTTGCCTATTATTCACTATTCAATTAGAATATCAGGTGGATGAGGGCTTAAGCAGCCCAAGGTCCCCGATCTAGCATATCCTGACGGATTATGCCGGGTGAGTCGTTCTTGCGATTTGCGGCTCATCTTGGATCGAAACCCTCCTTGCGACTTGGCGTCTCTTCATTTTTATGAGGAGCGCCTTTTTTTTGCATATTTTTTACTTGAAACGCCGCCGGCTTTAGGATGTATAGGGGGCAATAGAATTTTAGACAAAGGAATGATCCATGGCCACCTTTAACGTCACCCTGAAAGCCGACCTGAAACGCGGGTCTTTTTATTGGGTCACCACGGTTGACGCCGCCAGCGAAGAAGAAGCCATCGTTTCCGCGGAACATCTGTTTCTGGCTGAAATGGAAAATGCGCAGGACTGGGCCTTCTCCGATAGTAACGTAGAAGAACTTTAGGGCACCGCTGTAGATGCGCTATTCCTGATCCGGTGACCATCCTTCAGCCCACTGCGCCGCCGGAATAATTTCCGGCATATCGCCATTCTTGTGGAACCAGGAATCCACGACAAAATGCCCTTCGCCCTTTATCGTCCGGGGCTGACCCATCACATGGATGGTCGCGGTATTATGAGGCCAGCGCGTGATATAATTTCCCCGGTGCAACGGCGCGCCCAGAGCATGGAACCGCACCAGCCCGGCTTTCCGCAGCAAATGCAAGTAGGTGCTGCTGTTGAACGCCTCATCAATACAATCCATTTGGCCTTTTGTGGAAAAGTTGAGGATCACGGCGCCGGCGGCATCCTGATCCGTGCCGGTTTTAGGACCGACAAACCGTTCAAACAGGGCAATCGCCTGACGAATCATCTGACGTTCTGTTTCTGCCGTCACTGGCGCGGGGACAAAAATATTTTCAATCTGCCGCCATTCCTCCGGCGCCAGCCCGGTTTTCACGTAACGGCGGCAGCCATAGCCCTTGCAGATCCCGAAGTCCCCCGGCAGGATAACGTCCTGATGATTTTTCTTGAGCAATGCTTCCGTCGGGTTGCCCGTACAGGCGGCCAGACATAAAACCATCCCGGCAACAGCCCCCCACGGCCGCAAAAACCCGCCCTGTCTCATACCTGCGACAGGTCCAGTATATGGTCCAGGTACCGGGCCATCGCCTGTTCATGCCACGGCACCTTACTATCTTTCCCGTGAAAGCCCACATGACCGCCATCGTTGCACACAATCACATGAAGCCGGTCATTGCCAGACCAGTCGTGGTCATAATAGCTTTCGACCGGTACCCACGGATCATTTTCCGCATGTATCAACAGGGTCGGCACTCTGATCTTATCAAGATAGACCCCCGAAGACTGCAGGCGATAGTAGTCTTCCGCCCCGGCCATACCATGACTGGGCGCGACATACTGATCATCATATTCCAGAATAGACGCGGCCGCCTGAGCTTTTTCCAGATGCAGGGCGGCGACCCGTCCGGTCAACCGCTTGGCGTATTTCTTCATGCCCAGCAGAAGATAATTATGATACATGGCGTTACGGGCATCCATCAGGCGCCCTTGCACCGCCTTCAGATCCAGAGGCGTGCTGACCCCGATGGCGGCAAGGATATT
Organism: Paremcibacter congregatus; assembly: GCF_006385135.1. Classification (GTDB taxonomy): domain Bacteria; phylum Pseudomonadota; class Alphaproteobacteria; order Sphingomonadales; family Emcibacteraceae; genus Paremcibacter; species Paremcibacter congregatus. Next base: position 395,252 of record NZ_CP041025.1, on the reverse strand, counting down.
GGCGTCCGCGCCCTGCTCCCCCAGGTATTTCAACATCATATTCCCCCCGAGGGAAATACCATATAGTACAATGCCGGCGCCGTAGGCCCGGCTGTGCAACTGAGAAATAACCTGAGCCAGGTCTTCTGTCATCCCCGCATGATAGCTGCCCTGACTGGTGCGGACCGACGGCCCTGCCCCCCGCAGATTGAGCCGCAAGACAGGATAGCCCTGTTCGAGCAGGCTGCTGGCGGCCGAAATCACATTGGGAGACCCTTCATCACCCGTCAGCCCGTGAATAATCACCACCAAAGGTAAATGCGCCCGGGCGTCCTTGCGGTGCAGGGCCCCACTCAGACGACCTGGCGCGCCGATGTCGAAAAAGACCCGCTCGGCCTCGTCTTCCAAACGGCATACCGGCCCCATAATGGTATTGCGCATGGTCTGAAGGTCGCCCCCCCGCCATTTGATCCCCACCTGGAAGGCTGGCAAATCCAGTCCCTCGACCTCCTGGCCGAGAAACCGATATCCTGTTTTATTTGCGTCTGACGTCATCCTCATCGCTCATGTTATGGTCATAGGTAATCCAGTCCGTCTGCTTGCCAAACGTATCGTAAAAAGACTGAGCGCCCCGGTTATCACCGGCGGTCATCCAGCGGATCACCGTGCAGCCCTGCGCCTTGGCAATATTCTCGAGACGTTCCAGAAGAATTTTGCCCACCCCGTGCCGCCGCACGGACGGACAGACGTAAATATCATCCAGAAAAATACCAACTTCCCCGGCAAGAGGACGCAGGAAACGCCGATAATGCGCGATGGCCTTCGGTTCGCCGTCCACCAGCGCTGCCAGACCCCGCAATTCCGTGTCATGGCCGCTCAGCCATTCCCAGGCTGTTTGCAATTGCTGCGGCGTCAAAGACAGTTTATAAAATTCTGCATAGCTCTGATAGAGATCCGCCCATTGTGCGAATTTAATATCCCGCATTTCAACAATTTCAATCATCTTGAACCCTATTATTTTTTTTATTATTGTACTTTTTTATGGATCATACAGTAAAAAAGCCGCGCCTCAAACGATTTGAGGTCGGCCTTTAAACTAAATTTTATAACGAGACGTTTTAGATAACGCCGTCACGTTCTAGACGTTTACGGTCAAGCTTACGCGCACGGCGTACCGCTGCGGCGTTCTCGCGAGCTCTCTTTTCAGAAGGCTTTTCGAAAAAGCGACGCATTTTCATTTCGCGGTAGACGCCTTCGCGCTGTAATTTTTTCTTCAGCGCACGAAGAGCTTGGTCTACGTTATTGTCGCGGACAGAAACCTGCATGGTCTGTCACACTCCTTTCTAGGGTCAAGTGTTAAAATAAACCCCGTGGAACCGTCACCGATTCCAAAGGGCTTCGCCTTGTAACAAAAACAGGCGGGCTTGGGAAGTATTTTATCAAAATATCGCCAATGATGCAAAAACACCGATCCCGACGCAAAAGCGCTTTATCGCCGCCGCCCCGCCTGATATGATGCTTTCATGACGAAAAAACCAAGCGATATTCCCGACGATTGGCGCGCCCCTTTGCTGGTGGCAGCCTTGCCGCATGTGCCGTTTGACGGCTGGTCAGATCAAACCCTGACACGCGCTGCAGAAGAAATTGGACTAAATCCCGGCATCGCGAAACTGGCTTTCCCCAGCGGCGCCATTGACATGATTGACCTGATGGCGCAACAACGCGACCAGATGATGGTTGAAGCCTGCCCGCCGGAAAAACTCGCCCAAATGAAAATCCGCGAGAAAATCACCTTTCTGGTCAGAACCCGAATCGAGGCGGAAGACCCCTTGCGGGACGCCGCCCGGGCCGCAGTCGCCTATCTCGCCCTGCCAACCCACAGCGCCCAGGGTCTGAAAATGATGTATCGCACGGTGGATCTGATGTGGAAAACAACCGGCGACCCTTCCACGGACTTTAATTATTACACCAAACGCCTGACCCTGTCCGGCGTCTATAGCACCACGCTGCTCTATTGGCTGAATGACGACAGCGCGGACAGACAAGACACCTGGGCCTTCCTCGACCGCCGCATCGAAAATGTCATACAGTTCGAAAAAGGTAAGGCCCGGGCGCGGAAACTGTCAGAACGCCTGCCGGACATCACCAGTTCTTTCTGGAAAAATGTCAGTCGTCTCCGCTATCCGGCGCGCTAACGCCCCTCCCTTCAACTGCCACTGTCCCAGAATGAAACATTTTCTGACAAAAGAGTCGGGAATCTTTACAGTTTTCCCTATCCTTAAGACTCTATAAATCCATATCGTGTTATAATTTAGGGATAAAATTATTATGGCATGGCATTTGCATGATAAGGCCTGTAATGATATTTTTTGGTAAAAAGCACCAGAAACATAGAATCTTAAAAAAGAATAAGAGTTGAGTTATTATGCTTAATATGATCAAAAACGCGATACCGCGTAAAGCCTTGTCTTTTTGTGCCGCAGGCCTTCTTTTTGGCGCCAGCAGCCTTTCTGCAACCGCCGGGGATTTTGTCTTCGATATGGTCAATACCGGCGCCATACCTATTGATGTGCAGGTGACCGTGTCCCAGTGGGACAACGAGACCATCCGCTTCACTCTGGATCAGAACAACCCCAACGCCTTTGGCGATTTGCGTGGCCTGTTGTTCCACGTCAACGAGAATGTCATTAATCTTAATGATCTTGATATTTCATTTGTCTCCGCCGTTCAGAACATGACCGGCGACGCCAAAACATTCGACATCACTCCAACTTTCAACCTGAACGGGTCAAGCATGACCGGCCTCAGCAATTATGACATTGCGGTTGAATTCGGGCATAATGGCATTGGTGGCGGAGATGACATCAAAAGCATCACCTTCGATCTCGCAACAACTGTAATTGGCGGCAGCCTTGATCTTGATACCTTCTTCCCCGCCAATATGGAACAGTTTATGGCTGTCCGCGCCACCAGCGCGTTTGATGGCAATGACAGAGAAGGCTCCAGTAAACTGACAAACTGCTGCGGTACAACCGTGCCCGAGCCTTCTTCCATGGCGGGCCTGATGGTCCTGGCTTTTGGTGGGCTGCTGTGGCGGCGGAAGTTTTCTGCTTAAAGCCATACCTTATATTCTGAGAGAAAAAGGCGCCTTCCCAAATCTGGGGGGCGCTTTTTTTATAACCGTAACTGATTTAAACGCCGACCGCGTCAGTCATCCCACGACGCCGCATCAGGATAAACCCAGGTCACATGCCCCATTTTGCGGCCAGGATGCGCCTGTTTCTTCCCATAATGGTGGAAATTCGCCGCCGGATCCTTAAGATAACTTTCCATATCCAGGATATCATCCCCGATCAGATTCTTCATTTCTGTTCGCCCGTACAGGGTGGTGTCGCCGAGCGGCAGGCCGCAGATCGCCCTGATATGCTGCTCAAACTGGCTGGTGGGGCAGGCCTCGATTGACCAATGGCCACTGTTATGCACCCGGGGGGCGATTTCATTGACACGAAAGACCGGCGCCGCACCGGAAACAAAGAACTCTACCGCCAGCACCCCGACATAATCCAGCTCCGCCACTATGCGCCGGGCGATCTCGATCGCCTCCGCACGCAATTCCGGCGCAATACGGGCCGGGGCAATGGACAGGTCAAGGATATGGTTCTTGTGAATATTTTCCGCCGGATCGAAACAACGGATTTCCCCATCCTGTCCCCGGGCCGCCAGAACGGATATTTCCATATCAAAGGGAATAAACCCTTCGATGATTATTTCACTGGATTTCAGGCTGGCCCAGGCGTCCAGCAAATCGGTCGGCTGCCGGACGATCGCCTGCCCCTTGCCATCATAGCCAAAACGCCTGGTTTTCAATACCGCCGGGTAGCCAATATCCCGCAGGGCTATCGCAGCTTCATCCACGGTGGCGACCGGTGCGTAAGGGGCGGTTTCAATGCCGATACCATTGAGAAAATCCTTCTCCCGCAGCCGGTCCTGGGATACTTTCAAGACCTTGGCGCTGGGGAAAACCGGCACATGTTTCTGGAGAAGCTCCACCGTTTCAACGGGAATATTCTCAAATTCATAGGTCACAACATCGACGGATTTGCCGAATTCAACCAGTGCCGCCTCATCCGTATAGCTGTTGCGGCTCAAACGGTCCGTCACCTGTTCGGCAGGATTTTTCTCATCCGGACAATATACATGGGTATGATAGCCCAATTGCGCCGCCGCCAGGGCGAGCATCCGGCCCAGCTGCCCCCCGCCAAGCATTCCAATAACAGATCCGGGAGCACATGTTTTCATAAGACTTTTTCCGTTACTGATCCACAGGCGCCGCAGCCACGGCATCGCTTTGCGCCGTCCGCCAGGCGGTAAGTTTTTCCGCGACCTGATCATCCATCAACGCGATAATCGATGCCGCCAGCAGGCCGGCGTTTTTCGCCCCCGCCTTGCCGATTGCCAGCGTCCCAACCGGCACGCCTCCCGGCATCTGGGCGATCGACAGTAAACTGTCCATGCCGCTCAAAGCCTTGCTTTCTACCGGAACACCAAGCACGGGCACCGCCGTCATGGACGCCACCATCCCCGGCAGATGCGCCGCGCCGCCGGCCCCGGCGACAATCACCTTCAGGCCACGGTCAGCAGCCGTCTCTGCGTATTCCACCAGACGTTTCGGGGTACGATGAGCCGAAACAATTTTTGCCTCAAACCCGACCCCAAGCGCCGTCAGAACCTCCGTTGCTTCTTTCATGGTATCCCAGTCAGACTGACTGCCCATAATCACCCCAACCACCGGCTTTTGCGTGTTCATTGTTCCATTTCCTCATCCTGGGCCCCTGATCCCGGCCCTAAAATTTCTGCCTCGAAAGCACCCTGTCTTCACGTTGGCAAATGCTAGAAAGTCGCGGATTATAACGATCCCGCCACACAGTGCAACTGTTCAATGCGTCAACTCCGCTTCCCTGCAAAGCTTTCTGGTAAAAACATCAAAATATGCTATATTGTCGACAATCAAAACACGATCTAGTAGCAGAATGCAACATATCAGGTAGAAGACTAAAATGAGAGTGCCCAAAACCGGCCCCACCCGTCAAACCGCTCCCCTGCGTCGAAAAACGGTGAAAAATGTTGGGAACGCCCCATCCGTTGCCGGAACATCAGCCCCCCGAAACATTCAGGACACCAGCGTTATCCTCGGCATTCCCCCTGAGGAAATGACCGAAAAAGTACGCACCGCCATTATGGCCCTGATGTCAGAAGTCGACAGCATGCGCAAGGAACTTGAACTGGCCCAGCGCAAGATATCGGAACTGGAGAAACTGGCGGACCAGGACGGCATGCTGGCCATTTCCAACCGGCGGGCTTTTGTACGGGAAATGACCCGGATGATTTCCTATTCACAGCGTTATGGCATCAACAGTTCATTGATCTATCTTGATCTTAATGATCTGAAGGTGATCAATGATACGCTCGGACATGCAGCTGGCGACGCCGCCCTGACCCATATGGCCAATATCATCGTCAAGAATTTACGTGATTCAGATATCGTCGGACGCCTCGGTGGTGACGAATTTGGCGTCATTCTGCCCAAGGCGGACGAGAAAGTCGCCAAGGTTAAAGCCCAGTCCCTGGTGGCCACCATACAACAAACACCCTTCACCTGGAAAGATAAGGCCATCACATTGCATGTGGCTTACGGCATTCATCCCCTGCTGGGGACGGAAAGCGCCGATCAGGCTCTGGATCAGGCCGACCAGAATATGTATGTCCATAAAAAAGAACTTAAGAAAGAATAACCGACCCCGCACAAGGCCGGATGCTCAGTCGGTAATATTTGGCGATAATATCAGGCTATAATATCAGGCAGAAGATAATTCTCCAGATGGTTGATCCGGTCGCGCAGATGCAGTTTCTGCTTCTTCAACCGCTGTATCTGCAGTACGTCAGCCTTGCCGCTTTCAATCAGAGCCTCAATTGCCATATCCAGATCCCTATGCTGAACGGTGAGTTCCTGAATCTTTTCTACAATTTCATTATCGTCCATCATCATACTTCTAACTGATCCCCTGGGGAATGATTTCGCCATCAACGAAAGGCGAGACAAAATATAGCATATTTTCCGTCAACTATCTGCGATTATCTGTAGATTTTTGCCTGAAGAACACACCATACGCCTAAGATTTATCCGCCTTCCAGCGACGGACTTCCGGCACATCAATATCGTAAAGATCCAGCAAACGCCCCACCGTATGATCGACCAGATCGCTGATGGTTTCAGGTTTGGCATACATGGCGGGCACCGGCGGCGCGATAATCGCGCCCATTTCGGAAAGCCGGGTCATGGTGCGAAGATGGCCCGTATGCAACGGGGTTTCCCGCACCATCAGCACCAGCTTGCGCCGTTCTTTAAGCACCACATCCGCCGCGCGGGTCAACAGGGTCGAGGTCACGCCACTGGCGATTTCCGACATGCTGCGCACGGAACAGGGTACAATTAACATGCCCAGGCTATGCACCGACCCACTGGCAATACTCGCGCCGATATCGTCGGCCTTGTGACACTGATCCGCCAACGCCTCTACCTGGGATACTTTAAGGTCCATTTCATGACCGAGCGTGATCTTGGCAGACCGGGACATCACCAAATGGGTTTCGACATCCACCCGCTGCAACAATTCCAGCAATCGCACGCCGTAGCAAATGCCGGACGCGCCCGATATGCCGACAATAATCTTCTTTTTTCTCTCGCCCACGATTCGCCGGCTCCCTAACTTTATATTAGATTCATGAAATATTAGTTCAAAATGCGTTCCAATGCGAACTATTATGTCGAATATCGGACCGGAATGATAGATTTCCGTGACAGTATTTTATTTTTATGATTAAATTATACCGCTAAACTTTCCAATCAGGAGAACCAAATATGCACGTAGAAGCTCATCTTACAGCACTTTCAGAAAAACACTCCAAACTAGATGAAATTATCCTCAAAGAGGAACATCGCCCTTCCCCAGACAGCGTCGTCCTTCATGACCTCAAGAGAGAAAAACTGAAGCTAAAAGATGAGATCGAGCGATATAAGCGAACGGGCTGATATCCGTCTCCAAAAGAACAGGCCCCCGATCCCGGGGGCCTTTTTTATGTGACGGCCTTAAAGCGCATCTGTTTTCCTTCACAGAAAACAGTCAGTTCCTTTATCCTGACAGGCCTTCGGGCCGCAGCATATCAATCGGATCAGACCTGGTCTTCAGAAACCGCATCCGCAGGAGCGGCATCTTCAGAGACGTCTTCCGCAACAACGGCCTCAGGCTCTTCCACAGCAGGCTCTTCAACAACAGGAGGCGCCGCTTTCTTCACGGCTTCGTCGAGTTCCGTCTGTTTGCACAGCCCCAGCAGAACAGGGTCTACCGGCTTGATCTCGGACATGTTCCAGTGAGAGCGTTCCCGGATCGCCACAATCGTTGGCTTGGTGGTTCCCACCAGGCGACAGATCTGGGCATTCGACAGCTCCGGATGAAATTTCAGCAACCAGGCAATGGCGTCCGGCTTATCCTGGCGTTTGGATACCGGGGTATAGCGGGCGCCGCCGGAACGGGTCTTGGCGGGAATTTCTTCTTCCAGCAATTCCAGTCGGGCACTGGGATCATCCTGACAACGTTTAATGTCATCCCAGCTCAACTGACCATTGACGATCGGGTCCAGGCCGACAATGTTCTGCGCGACCTGTTCATCAGCTATGCCCTGCACTTCCAGTTCATGCAGGCTGCAGAATTCCGCAATCTGACGAAAAGAAAGACTTGTGTTGTCAACCAACCATACGGCCGTCGCCATTGGCATCAAAGGCTGTTTCATGTAACCTCCTACGGGGTTTTAAACCGCTTTATTAATACGAATAATGATCAGGGTAATATAGAGGGATTTACGTATTTGGCAAATCTTAATCCCTTTCCCAAACCCTAATCCATCCCCGATGTCATATGGTTTTCTCACTCAAAGCGCAAGTAAAAAAACGGCCTTCCCATAGGGAGGCCGTCTTAAAAGATCAAATGATCACTTAAAAAATAATATAAAAGTTTTATGCGTCGCCTGAACTTAGCGAATGACCCAAGACAGGGGCAGAACAAAACTCAACTGATCATCGCCAAGCGCAGAAGGTGGCGTTGGCAGTGGATTGATGCGTGCAATCAGCTTTGGAATTTCTTTATCAAACACCTCTTCACCGGTCGGTGTGATAATTTCGTGGCTGACAATAGCGCCGCTGCGGTCAATATTGACCCGGACTTTTGCCCGGCCTTCAAGTTCTTTACGCATGGCAGCGCGAGGATAAACCTGCTTCTTCGCCACAAGCTTAACAATTTTGACTTGCCAATCTTTTATATCACCCGCCTGCGCGCTTGATGAAAAGCCGACGCCAACAAATGACATCATCGCCACGGCCATTATACTCAACCAAATTTTTCCCAGTACTCGCTTCACAATAAATCTCCTTACTAAAAATGACGTCTTTAGACGCTTATTTGCTTCTTCATCTGAACCATCACAGTGAAGAATGCTTTTGTTATTATTCCGTCCGATACGAATCACTATACAGACAATTCGTAAACCGAAACTTAAAGATAAAATTTTACCTAAATATCAATCCGGGTTTCCGGCCAAAACACCCCATTTTTGCCTTATTTTCACCAACACCATCAGCAATAATACTTTTAAATAAATTGACCTGACGGGGGGGAATTGACTAGTCTACTCCTCTGTCGTTTGGTGTGAAAAAACATCCCTAACTCCCTTAAGAGGTATTGAGAAATGAACAAAATAGCCATTACAGGCCTGAGCTTGTTTGCGGCCCTTTGCATGAGTTTTTCGGTGCAGGCCGCCACCCCGCTGAGCCGAGACAACATTGAAAGCTTTATTGCTGTGATGAAACCCATGCAGAAGCTTGAAGAAAAATACGACATCCTCGAAGAGGACGGGTCGGATATGCAGAGCGTGCTTCCTGGTTCCGAGACGTTTGGTCCCATGACACATTCCCTCAAAACCATCCGCACCCACAAATCCTTTCCGGAATTCGCCAAGATCATTGATGACGCCGGCTTCACGTCGCCAGATCAGTGGGCCAACGTCGGTGACCGGATCCTCAAAGCCTACATGGGCCTTAAAATGACCGCCAATATGTCCCCCGCCGATGTAGAGAAAATGCAAGAGAGTATTGCAGAATTGGAAAAAAACGAATATCTATCCCCTGAGACCAAAGCCCAGATGCTGGTGGGCCTGAAACAAGGTCTGGCGATGATGACAAATCCGTCCGCCCAGGTGAAAGCCGATCAAAAGGCCCTGAAGCCTTATATGCGGAAACTGGAAATACTATTTGAGGACACAGAATGAACAGAACCGAAACCATGCGTCTGAAAAAATATCTTAACGATAGATTCGACACAGACCAATTTACCCTGGATGCCGGCATGCAAAAAGACGGCAGCATGGAAGTTCACCATAAAGGTGAATTTCTGGGCGTTATCTACAGAGATGAAGATGAAGGCGAAGTTTCCTACGCCCTTAACATCGCAATTCTGGAAGAAGACCTGCCCAACGCCGCTGACGCCTCCCTGATTTAATATTCAGGACCTGAACCCGTCCCGCATCTCCCAAGAGATGTCGGGCCTTGTTCAGGGGTGCTCGTGAACCTCCGCCCGCATTTCCCGCAACGACAGCCGAATAATGCGCAGGCTTGCGGTCACCGCCAAAGTCGCCATTACGGTCGCCACGGCGAAATCAGGCCAGGCCGACCCTGTGGCAAACACCCCCGACGCCGCAACAATAATGGCCAGATTACCGATCGCATCATTGCGTGAACAAAGCCAGACAGATTGCATGTTGCTGTCCCCCACCCGGTAACGATACAGCAACAGTGCGCTCCCCAGGTTGGCGAAGAAGGCGATCACCCCCATCAATCCCATAATTTCATAAGAGGGAATTTGATCCGTCAGGATATAATAAAGCGCCTGACCATAAACCCACAGGCCCAAAACCCCCAGGCTCAGCCCCTTGAACAGCGCAACCCGCGCACGGGTTTGTAGTGAATATCCCATGGCAAGCAGGGTTATCGCATAGGTTACGGTATCCCCGAGAAAGTCCAGGGCATCCGCCTGCAAGGAAACGGAACCGGCAAAAAAGGCGCTGCTGAATTCCATCACGAACATCACGCCATTAATCAGCAACACCGCCCATAAAGCGCGACGAAAGGATTTTATCTGCAAATCCGCTTTATCAATATCATCATGGTCGCAACAACCGGACATCTCATTCCCCTTTACTCGACTTTATGGTCTTCCTTGATATGCACGGCCATATCCCGCACCATATCCCGGATATGATCGTCTTCGGCTGCATAGAAAATATGCCGCCCCCGACGGTCACTTGTTAATATACGCGCCGCTCTCAACAGCCGCAGATGATGACTGACCAGGGACGGACTAAGCTTCAGGTCCGCCGCGAGAGCGCCGGCATTAACCGGCTCCCCCAGACAGGCATACACAATCCGCAATCGGCTGGGATCGCCAAGCAGGTGAAAAATTTCCGCCAGTTCCACGGCGTCGTCTTCTGATAATGTTTTCATGCTCTCAATATATCATACTTGAACAATTATTCAAATATTAATTTAACTTTCTGCACCGGAATGATTTTTTAAGGAGGACATAACAGATCGCTTTCTGTAAAATCCGATTCATGAATAAATTATATCATTATTGGTTTTCGCCCTTTTCCCGGGCCATCCGTGTCGCCCTCGCAGAAAAGGCGATTGAATTTGAGCTGGTGCTGGAAATGCCCTGGACCCGGCGGCGCGATTTTCTGGCGTTGAACCCGGCGGGCACGGTGCCGGTTTTGCTGTGTGAAGACGAGGTGAAACTTTGCGGCAGTTATGCCATTCAGGAATATCTTCAGGATACCCAGACCACGGAAAGCCTGCTGGGCGATACCCCGGCGGAACGGGCGGAAACCCGCCGCCTGATTGAATGGTTTGACGTTAAGTTCTATACCGAAGTCACCGACATCCTGATCATAGAAAAGGTTATGAAACGCTTTCTCAAACTTGGGGTACCGGAAGCCGCGAACATCCGCTGCGCCGGCATCAACATCAAGCAGCATCTGAAATATATCGAATATCTCGCCGAACGCCGTAACTGGCTGGCAGGCGACCGGTTTTCCTATGCCGACATTGCCGCCGCGTCCCATCTTTCCTGCATCGATTACCTCGGCGATGTGCCATGGGAGGACTTTCAGGGCGCCAAGGACTGGTACGCCCGCATAAAATCGCGGCCCAGCTTCCAGCCGCTTCTGAAAGACCTGATTGCCGGTCTGCCCCCGGTATCCCACTATAAAAACCTTGATTTTTAACCGCAATGACCGACCCAGCGGCCGCCAAAACCCATATTATTGACACCGCAAAGGCGGCCGGCTTCGACGTGGTGCGCATCACGGGACCGGACGGGCTTGATCCCAATGCTGCGCATTTTTTCGAGTTTCTCGATCTGGAACGTCATGGCGAGATGGCCTGGATGCGTGACAAGGCCGACCGACGCTCTGATCCCCGCACCCTGTGGCCGGACGTGAAAAGCATTATTCTGCTGGCGATGAATTACAGCCCGGCCCAGAATCCTCTGGACACTCTCGCCCACAAGGACCGCGGCAATATATCGGTCTATGCCCGGGGTAAGGATTATCATGATGTGGTCAAGAAGAAGCTGAAACAGGTCGCCCGTGATCTGCATCGACAGTTCGACGCCGAGGTCAAGGTCTTCGTCGACACCGCACCGGTGATGGAAAAGCCGCTGGCCGCCAAATCGGGCCTCGGCTGGCAGGGCAAGCATACCAATCTGGTCAGTCGCGAGTTTGGCTCCTGGCTGTTTCTCGGCAGTATATTTACCACCCTCGACCTGCCCGCCGACCCGCCGGGACGCGACAGTTGCGGTAGTTGTCGCGCCTGTCTCGACATCTGCCCGACCAAGGCCTTCCCGGCCCCGAACCAGCTCGACGCCCGGCGCTGCATATCTTATCTGACCATCGAATATAAGGGCCATATCGCGGAAGAATTCCGCAAGCCCATGGGCAACCGCATCTACGGCTGCGATGATTGTCTCGCCGTCTGTCCGTGGAATAAATACGCCAAGAAACTTGTCGAGCCCGCCTATCTGCCGCGTCTGGAACTGGCCTTCCCGGCCTTAAGTGATCTGGTGGAGCTGGATGATGCCGGTTTCCGCCAGGTTTTTTCCGGCTCACCGATCAAACGCATCGGCCGGACCTGGTTTATCCGCAATGTATTGATCGCCATCGGCAATAGTGCGGATCGCACCCTGATCCCGAAGGTCGAGCAGCAGCTCACCGATCCGAGTCCTCATATCCGCGCCATGGCAGTCTGGGCCCTGCGTCAGCTCTGTGATCAGGATCAATGGCGCGCTCACCGGGAAAGATCCATCAATCAGGAAACTGATCCTGATGTCAGGCTGGAATGGCATTAAAAAAGGCGGCACAAAGGCCGCCTTGGTTCATCATGCAGAACACATCAGGACTCATCGTCGTCCGTAAGTTTCTTCTTCATTTTTTTAGCTTTCTTTTCGGCCTTTTTGGCGTCTTTTTCAGCTTTTTTATGCCCCTTCATGTCTTCTTTATAGGCTTTTTTGTCCATTTTATGGGCCTTCATTTCAGCCTTCTTGGCTTCCATTTCAGCTTTATGGGCGTCTTTTTTCATCATCATTTCAGATTTTTTCTCTTTCCCCTTCTCTTTGTCACCGGCATGGCCGATCACAGGAGAAACAGCAAAAGACACAGCGACCAGAAGCGCCCCCAAGGTTTTAGGCGTAAAAATTTTCATCATCATTCTTCCCTTCATATTTTAAATTGTAAATGACTGTGTAACTTTACCATATTAGGTAACACTAAACAGATTGTCCAATGATTAAGGCAGAAGTGTGACCCCTGACTATTCTACCGGCAGAAGCGCAATATTTGTCCGCGCCATTTCGGCGACATCCTGTGTCGGATAGGCGTCAATAATCGCCTGCCAGGCCTGACGCGCCTCCAGCTTGCGGCCCTGTTCACGAAACAGAATGCCACTTTCCAGCAGAATTTCGCCACGGGCTTCCGGGATTTCACCCCCGAGCTTGTCCGCCACCTTGAGATCCAGGCGGGCTTTCAGGAAATTGCGTGTTTTGCGATACGCCTTGGCGCGTTGCAGATAGGCTTCATATTGCTGATCATCCTGGACAATCGCCTGGGTAAAATCCCCGATCGCCGCCCGGCTCTCTCCCCGCAGGATCTGCAGGGTTCCGCGTTCGACATATAATTCCCACAACAAAACTTTATTGTTGAGCAAGGGATTATCTGTTTTTATACCCGACAGAGCATCACTATAGGCGACATAGGCCTTGTCATAATAAGTCGGGGCCGTGGCCCCGGCCGCCTTCCAGGCCAGCGCCGCCTGAATAGATAATTGCACCCGCAGATTATCATTATTCTGCCGCACCGTCGGATCGCCATTGACCATCAGGTCATCGAGCAGTTTTTCCAACAATTCCGCCGCCGCGACGGGCTTGCCACTTTCCAGCAACGCCAGCGCCTTGCAATGGCCCGCCGGCACATCCCCGACCCCGCCAAATACCCAGTCATTGGCATAGGCAAGCGCCGCCACCGGGTCACGGCCCACCAGCGTCAGGCAGTGTTGATATTTCGCCGGATCACTCAGGGGCGCTTCAGGCTCCGCCGCTGCTGCCGGGAAAGAAGCAAAAATCATCATCAAAAAAGTTATCTGTTTCATGAGAGGCACTATCACGTTAAAAAGGGTCAAGATCAAGCCATTATCACAGCCCGTAAGGCGAAATCATGGCCAACTGGAAAAGAGAGCCCCGATGACCCCAAAATTATTCTGTTTCGGCTATGGCTACAGCGCCCAGATTCTGGCGCGACAGATGCGCCAGGCTGGTGAAACCTGGTCCGTTGCCGGCACCAGTCGAACGGCTGACCCGGCACAGGGACTTTATGCTTTTGCCAATGATCATCCGCTCGAAAACCCGGAAAAAATTTTGCGGGATGTCACCCATCTGCTGATTTCCATTGCGCCGCAGGAGGATATCGGTGATCCGGTATTGCATCACCACCGTGATATCTTGACCCGCCTGCCCCATGTGCAATGGGTCGGTTATCTGTCAACCACCGGGGTTTACGGGGACCGACAAGGCGCGTGGGTGGATGACAATACGCCGCCCGCCCCGACCGCCACGCGTGGACATCTGCGCCTGAAAGCGGAACAGGACTGGCGGGTTCTCTGTCAGGATTATGATCTTCCGGTGCATATTTTCCGCCTCGGCAGCATTTACGGCCCGCCGGTGGGCCGCTCACCCGGCCGCGGTCAACTGACCAGCCTGATGAGCGACAAGGCCCGCAAGATCGTCAAGCCGGGGCAGTTTTTCTCCCGCATTCATGTGGAAGATATCGCCCGGGTGCTGCGCGCGTCAATGGCGCGGCCTCATCCCGGTCAAACATACAATGTGGTCGATGACCTGCCCGCCCCGAGCCCGGAAGTTCTGGATTATGTTTGTGACTTGCTTGTCAAGCCGCCCCTGCCTGCCGTAGACATCACTGACGCCACCCTTTCGCCCATGATGCGGATGTTCTACAGCGAAAACAAACGGGTGCGTAACGACCGCATCAAGCAGGAACTGGGCGTCACCCTGAAATACCCGACTTATCGGGAAGGCTTTAAGGCATTAGTCGGCGACTAGCCCAAAGGCCCGGACCGGAAAGGTGCCCATGCCCTTGACCTTCACCGGCACGGCGAAGAATTTAAAACCTGTTTCCGGCAGGGCCTTGAGCCCGGTCATATGTTCAACGATCAGAATATCCGCCCCGAGCAGGATCGTATGGGCCGGGCGGGTGTTCTGACGGGTATCATCAATATTATGACTGTCGATGCCCACCAGCGCCACGCCCTGGTCCCGGAGATATTCCGCCGCCGCCTCTGTGACAAAGGGGAAATCCTCGAAATATTGATCGGTCGCCCAGTGGCGGGACCAGTCGGTGCGGATCAACACCGCCTTGCCGCGCAGCGCGAGACCTTTAAAATGATTCTGCGTGATTTCCCGGGTTTCCGGCCCGACAGCAACCACCAGACCATCAAGGTTGGCAACAGAACTCAGATCCAGTTCCGACAGATCCTTGCCATCGGCGAAACGATGCGCCGGCGCATCCATATAGGTGCCGGTATTGGCCACCATATCAATGCGGCCGATCTGAAAGCTGGTACCGTCGGCGTAAATTTCTTTCGAGGCCTCCCGGCTGAGAAAATCACAAATGATCGGCGCGGGCAGACCTTTATAGGTGATCATGCCATGCTCGACCACATGGCTGACATCGATCAGTGTTTCGGTTTTCATGCTAATTCTCCGGAAATTTCCTTGACCTGTTGACACAGGCGTTTGAGATCGGCGTCGGTCGACAGGCGATGGTCGCCGCTTTTGACATAGGTGATCACCACATCTTCGGACTGCAGACGGTCACTGAGACGTTGAGCGGTCTGCCACGGCACATCCGGGTCCTGTTGACCCTGAATCAGGCGCACCGGGCAGGTGAGCGGAATTGTCGCCCCGAGCAGCAGATGATCATTGCCCTCCTCCAGCAACCGCAGGGTCATGGGATAGGGATCATCGCCGTAGTCACAGGCCTCATAATAAACCCCGTCGCGGCGCAGCGTCGCCTTGATCTCGTCGCTATAACGGTCCCAGCACAGTTCCTTGGTGAAATCCGGAGCGGCGGCAAGACCGATATAGCCCTTGACCCGATCCGGCCGGGCGAGCGCCGCGAGCAGCCCGATCCAGCCGCCCATGCTGGAGCCCACCAGCACCAGATCACCGTCCGTTACCTGATCGATAATCGCCAGCGCGTCCGCCGTCCAGGCGCCAATGGTGCCGTCGGTAAAGGCGCCCGAGGATTGGCCGTGGCCGGAATAATCAAAGCGCACATAGGCCTGCCCCCGGCTCTGGCAAAAATCATCAAGCGCCAGCGCCTTGCTGCCCTCCATATCGGACATGAATCCGGGAAAGAAAACCACCGTCGGCCCGCGCCCTGCATGCGTGACATAAGCCAGTTTCCGGTCTTCGTAGGTGATAAATTCCATGGTGTGGCTTTCTTCCTTCATAAATGATTAAAAAATTTATGGCAAAGCTCCTCCTAAAAGGCAACTGTTTCTTGACTCTGGATATTTTCCTTATAATGTCACGCGGAACAGTTTATAGAATGACATAGACTTTTATAAGGTCCCCTAACCAAACAAAAGATGAGTGAACCGATGAATACAGATGCAAAAGTTGCCCTAACCCTGCCCGATGGCAGTGTCCGAACCTATCCGGGTCCGGTGACCGGCAGCACGCTGGCATCTGATATCGGACCGGGGCTGGCCAAAGCCGCCATCGTCATCGTCGTCGACGGTGAACAATGGGACCTGAGCCGGGAAATCACCCAGGATGCTGATGTGTCTATCATCACAAACCGCGATGACGCGGCGCTGGAAATACTGCGCCATGACGCGGCCCATATCATGGCCGAGGCGGTGAAGGAACTCTATCCCGACACCCAGGTCACCATCGGCCCCGCCATCGAAAACGGTTTCTATTACGATTTCGCCCGCAAGGACCCCTTCAGCACCGATGACCTCGAAGGCATTGAAAAGCGCATGCGGGAAATCATCGAACGCGATGAAGAAATCATCCGTCGCGAGATGGACCGCAATGACGCGGTCAAATTCTTCGCCGATATGGGGGAAACCTATAAAGCCGAGCTGATCGCCGCCATTCCCGAAGGCCAGACCATCACCCTCTACCGCCAGGGCGATTTCATCGACCTGTGCCGCGGGCCGCATTTGCCGAGCACCGGCAAGCTTGACAAGGACAGCTTCAAATTGATGAAGGTGGCCGGGGCTTACTGGCGCGGTGACAGCAACAATGAGATGCTGCAACGGATTTACGGCACCGCCTGGCGCAACAAAAAAGAACTGAAAGCTTATCTGCTGCGCCTCGAAGAAGCCGAGAAACGCGACCACCGCAAGCTGGGCCGGGAAATGAACCTGTTTCATTTTCAGGAAGAGGCCGCCGGCATGCCTTTCTGGCACCCTAATGGCTGGACCATCTATCAGGAGGTCGAGGCCTATATGCGGCGCAAGCAGAAGGCCTACGGCTATCAGGAGATCAAGACCCCGCAGCTCGTTGATCGTAAATTGTGGGAAGCGTCCGGTCACTGGGAAAAATTCCGCGAACATATGTACACCACAGAAGCCGACGAACGGGCGCTGGCCTTTAAACCGATGAACTGCCCCTGCCATGTGCAGGTGTTCAATCAGGGCATCGTCAGTTACCGCGACCTGCCGCTGCGGCTCGCTGAATTCGGCTCCTGCCATCGTTACGAGCCGTCCGGCGCGCTGCACGGCCTGATGCGGGTGCGTGCTTTTGTTCAGGATGATGCGCATATCTTCTGCGCCAAAGACCAGATCACTTCCGAGACCGTTACTTTTTGTCAAATGCTGAAAGAAGTCTACGAAGATTTCGGCTTTACCGACCTGAAGGTCAAATTCTCTGACCGCCCGGACGTACGGGCCGGATCGGACGAGACCTGGGATGAAGCGGAAAAAGCATTAAAAGATGCCGTCGACACCGCTGGTCTTGACTATACCATGAACCCCGGCGAAGGCGCTTTTTACGGCCCGAAACTGGAATTTGTTCTTGTGGATGCCATTGGTCGTGACTGGCAGTGTGGCACCATGCAGGTGGATTTTGTCCTGCCGGAACGCCTGAACGCCAACTTTATCGGCTCCGACAATGAAAAACATCGCCCCGTGATGTTGCACCGGGCGATCCTTGGATCTTTTGAGCGTTTTATCGGTATTCTGATCGAAGAACATGCCGGACGTTTCCCGGTCTGGCTCGCCCCGACCCAGGTTGTCGTCACCGGCATTACATCGGATCAGGACGCCGCCGTGGAAAAAGTGTATACTCAGCTAAAAGCCGCCGGGCTTCGGGCTGAAATGGACATCCGCAACGAAAAGATCAATTACAAGATTCGCGAACATTCCCACGCCAAGGTGCCGGCCATTTTTGTCATCGGCGCCCGGGAAGCAGAAGAGAGCACCGTCACCGTCCGTCGATTGGGATCAAAAAACCAGGAAACGGTTGATTTGGCGGATGCAATCCATAAACTGAAGCAGGAATCCTATGCACCGGACCTGAGATCCTAGAGAGGGTCATTATTGACCGTTGCAATTTTTTCACTTTTCAGTAATAACGTACACTTATTATGACTACACCAACTGAAACAGCAAAGCGGAGATATGCCGAAATATGGTTTACCGCAGGAGGAAACTTAGATAGCTAAACGTCCAATGCAGGGCCCCCCATCAAAAAAAGGGCCACGGGTCAATGAAGACATCACCACCGATGAGATCAGACTGATCGACGCAGAAGGTGAGAATCACGGCACCGTCAATGTTGAAAAAGCGTTAGCCATGGCGAAAGCCGCAGGTCTCGACCTTGTGGAAATCTCGCCCAACGCCGAACCGCCGGTTTGTAAAATTCTTGATTACGGTCGCTTTCGTTACGCGGCCCAGAAGAAAGCCAGCCTCGCCAAAAAGAAACAGCGCACCGTCGATGTCAAGGAAATCAAACTCCGTCCGGGGATTGAAAAACATGACTATGATGTGAAAATGCGTGCGGTCACAAAATTCCTTACCGCCGGTGACAAGGTCAAAGTGACCCTACGTTTCCGCGGCCGGGAAATGGCCCATCAGGAACTCGGGCTTGATGTGTTGAAGCGGGTTCAGGAAGACTTCAAGGAAGTCGCCAAGATCGAACAGGCGCCTAAAATGGAAGGCCGCCAGGTGATCATGGTCATGTCGCCGAAATAAAACATGTACGTCCGGGACATCCGGACGGCAGCTTTAAGACAGGAGGCAGGGTTTTCCCCTGCCTTTTTTTGTTGGCATAAGGTGATCCCCATTCCCGCGAGAAGATGACGCAGGAGAAGGGTTCAACACCTCAATCTGCGAGTCGGCAGCAAAATATCTTCGAATAATTTTAAACAAGCCCCTAACCTCAGTCCAGGGGCCTGCGGTTGAAAAATTCGCGTTTTCCGGTATACTAACATTTAATTGTGCGCCCAAAGGCAAGCACATCTTGAGCCGCTGAAGGATCGCAGCTGAATCGTCCAACGGCCCAGAGAAAGAACCCGCCGGAAGCAAAAGGCTCGGCGGGTTTTTTATATTCAAAACACGGGTGACGACCCCGATTATTGCAGTTTGATCACGTTATAGCCTTTATCCCGCAACATTTTAACGATGCCATCCTTGCCCACCAGATGCGCGGCGCCCACCACGATGAAACTGGTTTTACCATTACCGAGATAGCCTTCGATCCCCGGCATCCAGTTCTCGTTGCGTTGAACCAGCAGCGCCTGATACATGGCCTCGTATTTTTCCATATCCTCAACCATCGCTTCCGCGATTTTATCGTTATCTCCCGATGCCCAGGCGCTTAGATACAGGTCGATATAGCTCTTGAAATCGTCCAGCTTGTCCAGAGTGTCCGTCAACATGGCAGTTTGCACCGGCAAGGGATGGTGGATCAGGGCTGACATCTGTTCGGTCGGGGTTTCCAGTCCGGTAACCGCGATCTGACGCGACCGGGCCCGGGCTTCCAGAATTTTGTCCACCCCTGAATTGGGGTCCATGCCGCTCGACATGATCGACAAGACCGACAGATTGATCGCCATAAACCACGGTTTCATCTTCTGGGCCGTGGCCTCATCCAGTCCCATCATCGCTTTGCTGAATCCCAGCATCTTCTGATAATGGGCATCGTCCAGATGGTTTTTCAGGGTATCCGCATCGGTGAAGGAACTGTTCCGCATCACGATGGCCTGTACCGCCGCCATGCCGGCCTGATCCAGCACGGTTTCCATCACCATCTCGTCGGCCGCCTCGAAAGAGGTGCGCACCGGGCCATGATACCAGTCATAATTCTTCGGCAGTAAATGAAAAGACCCCATCAAATAGGTTTTTGCGTCTCCCTTTTCCACGACCCACAAGGCGGGCGTGGCTTTGACGGATGTTGTTTCGTTCGCGCCGACCGGCACGGACAGCAGCAAAAGTCCTGTCAGAATAGCGCCACTGGTTTTCAAGAAAAGGCGGCGGCTTAAGGCGCCTATCACATGCAAGATCATAAATAATCCTTGTCAGGTTAAGAGTGAATGGACATCTGGAACGTCGCAGACTACAGGTCAGGACGCGGGTCTATTGCCCTTCGGCCCCCGGTCTCCTAGACTTTTATTCATCTGATTATCAAGGTTAAGTTTTAAATCTGTTAAGAACAAGGCAAAGTTTTAGGCAAGACTATGGAAACGGCAACGACACCCCCCTCGCCCCCGGACCGCATTATCACCCTCGACATTCTGCGGGGCGCGGTGTTGCTGGGCATATTAATCGTCAATATGGCGGGCTTTGCCCTTCCTTTTGATGCCCTGAACAACCCCTTGATCGGCGGGGTATATTCGCCCGTTGATCATCACGCCTGGTATCTGACCGACCTTTTGGTCAGCAACAGCATGCGGGGAATTTTCTCCATGCTGTTCGGGGCCAGCCTCATCCTTCTGACCGCAAAACTGGAACAGAATGTCGGCGTCAAAGCAGCGAAAACCTATTTTTTCCGGCGCAATATGTGGTTACTGATCTTTGGTTTGTTTCATGGCTATATCATGCTCATGCCGGGAGACGTTTTGTATTTCTACGCGGTCACCGGCTTTCTGCTTTATTACATGCGGAACCTGAAGCCTCGCACCCTGATCATTCTGGCGCTGTGCATCTTCGCGGGCCGCATGGCGTTCGAAGCAGCCCGATATTTCAGTCTCAGGCAACTGATTGATCTCGCGGCGACCCACGGCGGGATATATGCAGACCTCTTGCACGACATACAGCAGGAGCATCTCAGCGACCCGGTGCAGATACAGAAAGAAATCGGCGCCATAACCCAAGGGTATGGCGCAACATTCCGGCTCTTCGCCCCTTATACTTTTTTAATCCAGACATATGGGTATCTCACGGACTTAGTTTGGGACGTCGCCAGCATGATGTTGCTCGGGATGGCCCTGTATAAATCCGGGATACTGCAAGGCGAGCGGAACCGACGTTTTTATCTCCGCCTGATGGTGATCAGCTATTTCATCGGAGTCGGGGTAAATGCAGCGACCCTTGCGCATCTTCAACACCACCAGTTTGACCTCATAAGCCAACAGCTGCAGTTGGTTACCTTTGACGTAAGCCGTGTCGCCTTGGCCCTGGGGCATATGAGCCTGATTATTCTGATCACCAGCACACCGATCCTGCCCAGATTAAAGCACGCCCTGGCAGCAGTTGGCCGCATGGCGCTCAGCAATTACCTGATGCAAACGCTGATCTGTATTTTCCTGTTCTATGGATTCGGGTTTGGGTTGTTCAACAGCCTGGGCCGCGCCGACCTGTTCGGGGTCATCGTGGTAATTTGGGCGGGTCAACTTGTCATGAGCTCTCTTTGGCTGCAATACCACCAATATGGCCCCATGGAATGGCTCTGGCGGTGTCTGACTTTCCGGGAAATAAAACCCCTGAAAAAAAGCCCGTCCCCGGCCAATGAATCCCCTTGCATTCCCCCATAAAGAAGGCTATACAACGCAGCTTCACGGGATGATATGGCTGAATGTAAGGGCATGCCTCATCATCCGGAAAGCTTGTCATTGGCAACAATGGCGTAAAATATTAAGTAAAAGGATAAGCTAAATGCCCAAGATGAAAACAAAAAGCAGTGCCAAAAAGCGCTTCAAAGTCACCGCTTCCGGTAAGATCATGGCTGCTCAGGCTGGTAAACAGCACGGCATGATCAAACGGACCAACAAGCAAATCCGTAACCAACGCGGCACAACCGTCCTGACCGATCAGGATGCACGTATCGTCAAGAAATTTATGCCCTACGGTTGATTAGGAAGATAAAATGGCACATGTAAAAAGAGGCGTGACATCTCACGCACGTCACAAAAAAGTTTTGAAACTCGCTAAAGGCTACCGCGGTCGCCGGAAGAGTACTATCCGCATTGCAATGCAGGCCGTAGAAAAAGCCGGTCAATATGCATACCGTGACCGGAAAGTCCGCAAGCGCACGTTCCGGGCCCTGTGGATCCAGCGGATCAACGCGGCAGCCCGTCTGCACGACATGACTTATTCACGATTTATGAACGGCCTGAAACTCGCAGGCATCGAACTTGACCGTAAAGTTCTGGCTGATCTGGCCGTTCGCGAACCGGAAGCTTTTAAAGCGATTGCTGATCAGGCCCAGGCCGCCCTTAACGCTTAAAAGCGCTGATCACACCGGAACGATAATTTATAGTCAAGAGGAGCCTGCTGTTTGCAGTAGGCTCCTTTTATGTATTTAAACGATATTTAAAAAATACGCTGGGTGAAGATATGGAAGACCTTCAGAAATTAGAGAGCGAGATCGTCGCGGCCATTACCGCTTGTGAAGACCTCGCCAAACTGGAAGACCTACGGGTCGCCGAGATAGGCAAAAAGGGCCGCGTCAGTCTGATGATGCGCGAACTGGGGAAAATGAGCCCGGACGAGAAAAAAGAATTCGGCCCCAAATTCAACAAGCTGAAAACCGTGCTGGTCGACGCCATCGCCGACCGCAAGGCCGCCCTCGAACTTGACGCTCTCAATGCCCGGCTGCAGTCCGAACGCATCGACATCACCCTGCCCTCAAGACCTGCCCCGGAAGGCAGCATTCACCCGATCACCCAGGTGATGGATGAGGTAACTGAAATCTTCACCGAAATTGGCTTTAGCGTCGCCGAAGGCCCCGAGATCGAAGAAGATTTCTATAACTTCACCGCCTTGAACATTCCCGAAGAACATCCGGCGCGCCAGATGCACGATACCTTCTATCTGCCGGAAGACGAAGATGGCAAACGCAAGGTTCTGCGCACCCATACCTCACCGGTGCAGATCCGCACCATGATGGCCGGACCGCCGCCCTACCGCATCATTGCGCCGGGCCGCACCTATCGTTGCGACAGCGATGCGACCCACACGCCGATGTTCCATCAGGTCGAAGCCCTGGTGATCGACAAGAATATCCATATGGGCCACCTGAAATGGTGTATTGAGGAATTCTGCCGCAAGTTCTTTGAGCTGGACGATGTCAAAATTCGCTTCCGCCCGAGCTACTTCCCCTTCACGGAGCCCTCCGCCGAAGTGGATATCGGCTGCGCCTTCAAGGATGGTGAAATCCTGATCGGCGAAGGCGACGACTGGCTGGAAATCATGGGCTGCGGCATGGTCAATGCCCGGGTCCTGGAAAATGTCAATCTCGACCCCAATGAATATCAGGGCTTTGCCTTTGGCATGGGCCTCGACCGCATCGCCATGCTGAAATGGGGTATCCCGGATCTGCGCGACTTCTTCGCCGCCGATCTGCGCTGGCTGAAACATTATGGTTTTGCCGCCCTCGACATTCCATCCCTCAGCACACAGAACAAGACCACGGGGAGCAAATAAAATGAAATTCACCCTCTCATGGCTCAAAGAGCATCTCGACACCACGGCGACAATCGATCAGATTTCCGAAAAGCTGACCGCCATCGGTTTGGAAGTCGAGGAAATTCACAATCCCGCCGATGATCTGGCCCCCTTCGTCATTGCCGAAGTGCTGGAAGCCGCCCCACATCCCGACGCCGATAAATTGCAGGTCCTGAAGGTTCATACCGGCAGCGAAACATTACAGGTGGTCTGCGGCGCCCCCAATGCCCGCGCCGGCCTGAAAGGCGCCTTTGCACCCTCCGGCGCCACCATTCCCACCAACGGCCTGAAGCTGCGCCCCACCAAGATCCGCGGCGTGGACAGCAACGGCATGATGTGTTCGGAACGGGAACTGGGGCTCGGTGAAGACCACGACGGCATCATTGACCTGCCCGCCGACGCACCGGTTGGCGTCAAATATGCCGACTATATGGACGTGGATGATCCGGTGATCGAAATCGCCATCACCCCCAACCATCAGGAAGCCCTCGGCGTGTTTGGTATCGCCCGCGATCTCGCCGCCGCCGGTCTTGGAACCTTGAAAGCCCAGAACACAACAGCGATCGAAGGCCAGTTCGCCAACCCGCAAAAGGTCGTCCTGGACGCGCCGGAAATCTGCCCGGTGTTCGAAGGCCGCTTCATCCGCGACGTCAAGAACGGCCCGAGCCCCGAATGGCTGCAGAAAAAACTGCGCGCCCTCGGCATGAAGCCGATTTCCATCCTGGTGGATATCACCAACCTGATGACCTATGACATGGCGCGCCCCTTGCACGTCTTTGACGCCGACAAGCTGCAGGGCGATATTGTCGTCCGCCGGTCGAAAGCCGGCGAAAGCGTCGTGGCGCTGGATGACAATACCTATGAGCTGCCCGACGGCATCTGTGTCATTGCGGATGACAGTGGCGTCATTGGCCTCGGCGGCGTCATGGGCGGCACCAGCACCGGCTGCTCTGAAGGCACCACCAACGTCTTCGTGGAAGCCGCCTGGTTTGATCCGATCAGCATCGCCACCGCCGGACGCACCCTCGGCATCGACAGCGACGCCCGTTATCGTTTCGAACGTGGCGTTGATCCGGACACCATGATGCCCGGCATTGAAATCGCCACCCGTCTGATCCTTGATCTGTGTGGCGGGGAGGCCAGCGAGGCTGTGGTCACCGGCACCATCCCGACGATTTCCAAGACCGTCCATCTTCGCCCGTCCCGCGTCGGCCATCTCGGCGGGGTCGACGTCAGCGAAGGCGAGATCATCACCATTCTCAGCGACCTGGGCTTTAAGGTAACCAAAGACGGCGACAGACTTGCCGTTGTCACCCCGAGCTGGCGCTGCGACATCGACGGCGAAGCCGATCTGGTGGAAGAAGTTTTACGCATTCATGGCTACGACAAAATTCAGTCAGAGCCCCTGCCGGTGTCCAGCCGGGCGATCAACACCGGCCTCAATCCGCTGCAAAAGCGCGTGCGTTATGCCAAACGTACGGCTGCAGGCCGTGGGTTGAAAGAAGCCATCACCTGGTCGTTCCTGCCTTCGGCCCACGCGGCTCTGTTTGCCGACCTCAAGCCGGAACTGGTGCTCGACAATCCGATCAGCGCCGACCTCGACGCCATGCGCCCCAACCTGCTGCCCAACCTGATTACCGCCGCCGGCCGTAACATGGACCGCGGGTTCCGCAATGTCGCCCTGTTCGAATGCGGCAACCAATTCTCCAGCGACAGCCCCGAGGGCCAGACCCTGATCCTCGCCGGGGTGCGGCGCGGTCAGGATGCCCAGAAACATTGGGACCAGACACCGGAAGATGTTGACGCCTTCGACGCCAAGGCCGATGCGGAAGCCGTCCTGCGCGCCTGTGGCGCCAAGATTGACAATGCCCAGGTCGTCACTGGCGCCCCCGCCTGGTATCATCCCGGCCGCAGCGGCGTCATTCGTCTGGGCCCGAAGAACATCCTGGCCTATTTCGGGGAAGTCCACCCGGCGATCCTCAAAGCCCTTGATGTCAAGGGACCTCTGGTCGCCTTTGAAGTCATGCTGGAAAATATTCCCTTCCCGAAATCGAAAGGCGGCAACAGCCGCGGACCGCTCAAGGCGTCTGATTTTCAGGCGGTCGAACGTGACTTCGCCTTTGTCGTCAACCGGGATGTCGCCGCCGCCGATATTATCAAGGCCATCCGCGCCGCCGACAAAAAACTGATCGACGAGGTAAGGCTGTTTGATATCTATGAAGGCCCCGGTATTGAAGAAAACCAGAAATCTGTGGCGCTGAACGTGCGCCTGCAGCCCATGGACCGGACCCTGACCGATGAAGATATTGCTCAGTTTTCCGCCAAAGTCATCGCCAATGTGGCGAAAAATACGGGCGGCGCCCTGCGTTAAGGGCCCCTCTTAAAGTCTCATGTCACCCCGCTGGAATTTCCCTTCGGCGGGGTGATTCGCTTTATTAACCCTATTTTAAACGCTCATCCCTTACAGTTAACCATAGTATAGGTATTAGTATAGACTTGGGTTATATTGTATGGCGGATCTTGTGGAAGAGATTAAAGTTCCCTTGAAACTGAGGTTGCGGGCCTGGTGGCATGGCTACGACCTTGAGGATATAAAGTTGCGCCTTATGGCGCAAGCCGGGGCAGCCATGTCTGACGCCGACATTCTCGCCGCCATCGACAAGGATAAAGCTCAGAACCAAACCGGTCCCGACACAGATAAAACAAGCGCCCTGCCCTGGGACAAAATCAGAGTTGAAATGACCCAGTTGATCTGGGGCGATGGATATTGCGGCCCCGGTGGTCGTAAGCATGTCATAGACATGTGCAAGCTCCTGTCCATGGATTCAAAAATGAGCGCAATTGTCCTCGGCGCCGGTCTCGGTGGACCCGCCCGGGTTCTGACAGAGGAATTCGGCGTCTGGATCACCGGCTATGAACAATCCCCGGAACTGAGCGAACAGGCAAATGAACTGTCCAAAAAAGCCGGGCTGGAAAAAAAAGTGGTCGTTCATCCGTTCGATCCCGCCAAGGCGTCTCCCTTCGATCGTAAATATGAACGGGCTTTTTCCAAGGAAGCACTCTATTGTTTTCCCGATAAAGACAAAATCATTAAGGAAACATACAATACGCTGAAGGATAATGCGCTGTTTCTGCTCACCGACTATGTTCTGTCCGATATCTCTTCTCTGGAAAACCCGGATGTGCAAAAGTGGCTCAAGCAGGAAGCATTTCAACCTTACCCCGTGCCTAGTAAAACCATCACCACTGCCTTGGAAAAAGCTGGCTTTACCATTCGCGTTAATGAGGATGTCTCCAAAGAGTATGTTGAACTGATTGAACAAAGCTGGGCCAAAGCCAAAACCGTGGCAGAACATCTGACAGGAAAAGGTCCTGAAGGACTTGCCGCGGTTAAAACCCTGATGGTAGAAGCCGAATTCTGGGCGCTGCGGGCCAAATTAATCAAGAGCGGACTTATTGGGGTACACCGCTTCCTGGCCCATAAAGCGGCCCAACCCCTATAATGTTATAGTGACACGCCATGACCCAAAAAGATAAATCCCTTAAAAAAGCGGTACCTTTCAAACTCAGGCTCAGGGCCTGGTGGGAAGGCTATGACGTTGAAGATATCGCAAACCGTCTCAATAACACTGCCCCCCAAAGCCCCGAAACCAACACCGGCAAGAGCGCTCCTGAAACAACACGACGAGACGACAGCCAACGCATTCTCTGGGACGAGGCCCGGGTAAAAATCGCCCAGCTGGTTTGGGGACAGGGATTTTGTGGCCCCGGCGGCGCCGAAAATGTCATCGCCATGTCCAAATTACTGGCCCTGACCCCGAAAATGAGCGCCCTTGTCCTCGGCGCCGGCCTCGGCGGACCCGCCCGGGTCCTGGCCCAGGAATTCGGTGTCTGGATCACCGGCTATGAATCCAATGACATTCTGGCAAAAGAAGGGATGAAAATGTCCGTTGGCGCCGGGCTGGAGAAAAAAGCCCCCATCCTGCAGTGCGATCTCAACGATAAACCCAGCTTCGACCGGAATTTTGAGCGGGCCTTCTGTAAAGAAGCCCTGTTCACCGTCGAAAATAAAAAACCCCTGATCCAGAGTGTGTACAAACAACTTAAAGACGACAGCCTGTTCCTGATCAGCGATTATGTCATTAAAAGCCCGGAAAGCATGACAAACCCCGATGTCCTCGACTGGCTGCGTCATGAGCCCCTTGACCCTTTCCCCGTCACCTCGGAAATGCAGGTCAAACTCCTCGAAGAAGTCGGGTTCACCATTCGTGTCAATGAAGACACGACCGAACATTATCTTGAGATGGTCAATGAAGCTTGGGAAAACGCAACCGGCGCTGTTGAGGCTCTCGCGACGGAAGAAGAAGAAGAAGCCCGCAGCAATATGAATGCCGTCCTGCAGGAAGCCGAGCTGTGGAACCGCCGGACAAAGATCATGCGGTCCGGCGAATTGAAAGTATGTCGGTATCTGGCCCATAAAGCCGCCGCCATCAAATAACGCTGCCTTCCTGCACACAATTGTCAGAGACGCCATTCCCCGTGGTCTCCTCTCGCCCGAAATCCTGCGCGTTTTTTTCTCGCCTTTTAGAAGAGATTCACTCCGCAAGAAGCCGCAAACCACAAGGCTGCTGCTGGCCCGCCCGACGCGAACTCTTAAAAGTTTAATGTTTTTTTAACCTTCTTTTAAATCTTCCCCCCCATACAGGTATGGTCTAACGCAATATGTAGTTCAACTTAGTAAAAAAATTCATTTCTTTATGACCGATATACAGACCTATCCCGAACATATCCCCTTCCTCTGGCGTATTCTCGCCTGGTGGGAAGGCTATGATCCGTTGGAATATGCCCGTATGCGGCGCCCCCGCAAAAGACGGCGGTCTGTCATCCAAGCCCTACCCGCACCGGAACAACATTCGCCTACGGAAGCCCGGCTTGATCTCATCCAGAAAATATGGGGCAAGGGATTATCCGATCCCGGTGGCCCCGATTACATTAATGAACTGTCAAAGCAACTGTCGCTGTCACCACAGATGAGTGCCCTCGTCGTCGGCGCAGGGCTCGGCGGACTGGCGCGCAAACTTGTTCAGGATTACGGGGTATGGATCAATGGCTATGAAAGCGACCCCGTCGTGGCTGAAATCGCCCAGAAAATATCCGTCGACGAAGGCCTGGCGCGCAAAGCCATCATCAGTCAGATGAACCTCGACGACAGTCCGATTTTCGAGCGAAAATTTGACCGGGCCTTTTCCAAAGACACCCTGTACAAGGTGACCCATAAAAAGGACCTGCTGAAAGCCGTTCATAAACAGTTGAAAAAAAGCAGCCTGTTCCTGTTAACCGACTATGTCGCCAAGGATCAAAAGTCCATCAACCATCCCGAAATGGTTCAGTGGCAGATTAACGAACCCGATGATATCGTCCTGTGTGATTCGAGCAGCCTGCGCAACCTTCTGGAAGAAGTCGGTTTTCAGGTCCGTGTTCAGGAAGATGTCTCCACCACCTATATCAAAATGATCGAACAGGCCTGGGCCCAGACCAATGAACTGGTTCTGGAATTGGCCGAAGACAAGGAAGCCAACAGGGACAGCCTGAATATCATCCTGAAAGAGGCCGAAGTCTGGGATATGCGCGCCCGGGCCCTGCAGTCCGGAAGACTTCAGGTTTACCGCTATCTGGCTTATAAACCCACTTCTTTCTGATCTCTCTTCTCCCCGGAAAGCCGTAAAAAAATATCTTTGCCCAAACAAGTTATCGCCCGGCTTCGCCGACGGCGCTTTTCCCTTGTCTTTGCGGGCCAAGGAGTGATAAAAGCCCTGTCATGACAGAACAAGATAAAATCAGAAATTTCTCCATCATCGCCCATATCGACCATGGAAAATCCACCCTCGCTGACCGGATGATCCAGCATTGCGAAGGCCTGACCGATCGGGAAATGAAAAACCAGGTGCTCGATAGCATGGATATCGAGCGCGAACGGGGCATCACCATCAAGGCCCAGACCGTACGTCTGAAATACAAGGCCCGCAATGGCGAGATTTATACCCTCAATCTAATGGACACGCCGGGCCATGTCGATTTCGCCTATGAAGTCAGCCGCTGCCTCTACGCCTGCGAAGGCTCCCTGCTTGTGGTTGACGCCAGTCAGGGTGTGGAAGCCCAGACCCTGGCTAACGTCTATCAGGCGATTGACAATAATCACGAAATCGTGCCGGTGCTCAACAAGATCGACCTGCCGGCGGCTGAACCGGAACAGGTGCGCGCCCAGATCGAAGATGTGATCGGCATCGACGCCAGCGACGCGATCAAGGCGTCCGCCAAAACCGGCGAAGGCATTGATGAGTTGCTCAACAGCCTGGTGGAAAAACTGCCTGCGCCCGTCGGCGACGTCAACGCACCACTCAAGGCGCTGTTGGTCGACAGCTGGTATGACACTTACCTCGGGGTTATGGTTCTGATCCGGGTGATTGACGGAAAAGTCCGGAAAGGCATGAAAATCAAGATGATGGCCGCCGGTACCGAACATACGCTTGACCGGGTTGGCGTCTTTACCCCGAAAGAGGTTCTCGTGGACGAACTGGGTCCCGGCGAAATCGGCTTTTTCACCGCCTCGATCAAGGAAGTCTCGCAAACCAATGTCGGTGACACCATCACCGAGTTCAAAAAAGAAACCGCCGCCCCCCTGCCCGGCTTTAAGCCAGTGCAAAGCGTGGTCTTCTGCGGCCTGTTCCCCGCCGATGCGGCCGATTTTGAAACATTGCGTGAAAGCATGCATAAACTGCGCCTCAATGACGCAAGCTTTACCTTTGAGACCGAAACCTCTGCGGCGCTGGGCTATGGTTTCCGCTGCGGCTTCCTCGGCATGTTGCATCTGGAGATCGTTCAGGAACGCCTGACCCGGGAATTTGACCTCGACATTATCACCACCTCTCCCAGCGTGATTTACAAGCTGCATATGAACAAGGGTGACCTTGTCGAGCTGCATAATCCCGCCGACATGCCTGACCCGACATTGATCAGCCATATTGAAGAGCCGTGGATTCGCGCCACCATTCTGGTGCCCGACGAGCATCTGGGCTCCGTCCTCAAACTCTGCGAGGAAAAGCGCGGCGAGCAGGTAGAACTCACCTATGCCGGCAACCGGGCCATGCTGATCTATAAACTACCACTCAATGAGGTGGTCTATGATTTCTACGATAAACTGAAATCCATTTCCCGCGGCTACGCCAGTTTCGACTATCAGATGGAAGGCTATCGGGAAGGCGATCTGGTCAAGCTTGGCATATTGGTCAATGCGGAACCGGTAGACGCCCTCGGCATGATGGTCCATCGCTCCCAGGCCGAATATCGCGGTCGGGCCCTGTGTGAACGGCTGAAGGATCTGATCCCGCGCCAATTGTTCAAGATCCCGATCCAGGCGGCCATTGGCGGCAAGGTCATCGCCCGCGAGACCATCAGCGCCATGCGTAAAGACGTGACCGCCAAATGTTACGGCGGCGATATCTCCCGGAAACGCAAACTGCTTGATAAGCAGAAAAAGGGTAAGAAGAAAATGCGCATGTACGGCAATGTGGAAATCCCCCACTCCGCCTTCATCGCCGCCCTAAAAATGGGGGATGACAAGTAAGGCGCTTGCGCCTTACTTCACAGACTTGAACAACGGCCGCACATTGCGTTCGATATGTTCTATGATCTTTTCGGCGACATTTTTGCCGCTTGATTTCTCGATCTTTTCCAGACCAGGGGTGCAGAAGACATCCAGCACCTTGGGGCCCTCTGCCGTGCGGATCATATCCACCGCCGCCACCGTTAGGCCCAGCGCCTTGACCGCCTTGACCGCCACCTGCCTTTCCGGGGTCGTGGTAATCTTCCGCTTTGTCTTGCGCCGCCCTACAGAAGGCGTCTCGTCAAAGAGCATTGCCCCGACAATACGCCGACCCACCACCAGACAGCGCAGGTCAGGGCTGCTGTTTTCCCTGATAATCTCCCGCGCCACCAGATTGGCCTCCGGCGCGGGCGCATGATCCGGATTAAAAGCCGCCGCTGGCTCGTCTATGGTCATGCCACCGCCCTGCAGGCCGTGGACCGATTTCAGGGTTACCGGTTCACCACCGACCAGCTTGATCATATTGTCGGTGTCCTCCGGGGAATTGGCATAGGCCGTTGTCGGCATCGCCACCCGGTTACGCGACAGGATCTGATGTTCGGCGAGTTTGTCCCGCGCCGCGCCGATGCCCTCGGCGGAATTGAGACAATAGGTCCCCATGGCCTGAAACTGACGCACCACCGCCCGCCCGTATACCGTTAGAGACGCGCCGATGCGCGGAATCACCGCATCATAAAATGGCAGGGGCGCCCCCTGATAATAAACTTGCGGGCTATGACTGCTGATCTCGAAATAGCAGCGTCGCGTATCAATCAGTTCCACCACATGATCGCGGGCTTCGGCGGCTTCGACCAGGCGGCGGGTGGAATAACTGTCCGGTGCTGAAGTCAGGATCGCCAGGCGGAAAGACCGCCGCGCCGCAGGTTTTCGCTTCAATTTATTATAAAGGTCATAACTTAACTGCGGCTGCAGGAAAGATTGGCCCGGCCGCACGCCGATGCCTTCCATCGCCCGCCGCCCGAGCAGCATCCGGTAGGCCATATTCTCGCGATTGGTCAGGGTGACCTCGATGTTCCAGGTCTTGTCTCCCATCTGCACCGGCACCAAAATTACATAGCGCAGCTCATTGGTGCCGTTGGACGAGGTTACTTCGCGGCGGTCGATCACTCGGGCGGAACAGATGATCTCCACATCCGGGCGGTCGGGAATCGGATGAATGGTAAAACGCACCCGGGGCTTGGCGTCACTGCCAAAGGGCTGAATGGAAAAGGCATGCAGGGCCGAGGTTTTGGCCCCGGTATCTATTTTCGCCTTGAGTGCAGGCAGGCCCAAGCTCGGCAAGGCCAACCACTCTTCCCATCCAACGACAAAGTCTTCCATTACATCATTCCTCATCTGTGAACGCCGATTTCGTAATATAATGCATCAGGTTAAAAAATATATCGCTAAAAGCAAAAAAGCCGCCCGCCCTGATTTCACCCGTCACAGACCCACATCGAAGAGAAGATACATAGATGATTTGACTTCTCGATATAATTCTTGAATATGGTGGCGGGCCTTCTTTAGTACAAATGGATCAATTATGAAAATAGGTATTCTGTCGCGCAATCCCAAGCTTTATTCCACAAGCAGACTCGTCGAGGCGGCTAAGGCGCGAGGACATGAGGTTAAAGTGGTTGATATTCTGAAATGCTATATGAATATCACCGCCAACAAACCAACCGTTTATTACAAGCCGCGGGACACGCGTGAACTGCTTGATTTTGATGCCGTGATTCCCCGAATCGGCGCCTCTGTCACCGCCTATGGCACAGCCGTCTTGCGTCAGTTCGAAGTGGGCGGGGTTTATTCCGTCAATGAATCCATCGCCATTTCCCGATCCCGAGACAAGCTGCGCGCCCATCAGCTTCTGGCCCGCAAAGGCGTCGGCATGCCGATCACCGGGTATGCCCATGCGGCCAACGCCACAGAAGACCTGATCGAATTCGTCGGCGGCGCACCGATTGTGGTAAAAATCATGGAAAGCACCCACGGCAACGGCGTGGTTCTGGCCGAAACCAAGAAAGCCGCCGAGAGCCTGATCAACGCCTTCCGCGGTCTCGACGCCAATTTCCTTGTCCAGGAATTTATCAAGGAAGCCGGCGGGGCCGACATTCGCTGTTTCGTTGTCGGGGACAAAGTGGTCGCCGCCATGAAGCGTCAGGCCCAGGAAGGCGAATTCCGCTCTAACCTGCATATGGGCGGCTCGGCCACTCTGGTCAAACTGAAACCCGCCGAACGCGCGCTGGCGGTGCGGGCCGCCAAAACCATCGGGCTTGATGTGGCGGGCGTTGATATCATCCGTTCCGCCCACGGGCCTCTGGTGCTGGAAGTTAATTCCTCGCCCGGTTTGAAAGGCATAGAGACCTACACCACCATCGACGTCGCCGATAAAATCATTTCCTATATCGAAAAGGATTCGCAAAAAGGGCCCAATAAAATGAAGGGCAAAGGATAGCCCCCATGGAGGACCCTCGCGGCATTCTGGAAATCGCCGGCAAACGCATTCCCCCCGGCAAACGGATGAAGATCGAGATCCCCATCGCCCGCCTGTTTGATGATACGGAAATGTCCATGCCGGTCATGGTAATCCGGGGACGGGAAAGCGGACCGGTTTTATTCCTGTCCGCCGCCATCCACGGGGATGAAATCAATGGCGTCGAAACCATCAAACGGCTGCTCGCCAACAAACGCATCAACAGCAAGATCAAGGGCACACTGATCGCCATGCCGATCGTCAACGCCTATGGCTTCAACAGCAACAGCCGCTATCTGCCGGACCGGCGCGATCTGAACCGTTGTTTCCCCGGGTCGGAAACCGGCTCTCTCGGCGGACAGATCGCCCATATCCTGATGCGGGAAATCATTGAGAAATCGACCCATGGCATCGATCTTCACACCGGCGCAATCCACCGCACCAATCTGCCGCAGATCCGGGCCGACCTCACTGATCCGGAAACCGAAACCCTCGCCAAGGCTTTCGGGGTGCCGGTCATTATCGATTCCAACACCCGGGACGGCTCCCTGCGCCAGGCCGCGTTGGAAAAAGGCATTCCCATGCTACTTTTCGAAGGCGGGGAAGCCCTGCGCTATGAGGAAAAAGTCATCCAGACCGCGCTGATGGGAATCCTGTCCGTCATGGAATCCATCGGCATGATCGCCCCAAAAGAACGCAAGCGCCGCAAACGGCCCGAGAACGTCTTTATTGCGCGGACAAGCTACTGGGTGCGCGCGCCCCATAGCGGCAGCCTCAGGGTACGGGTCAAGTTGGGGGCTATGGTGAAAGAAGGCCAAACTCTTGGCGTGATTTCAGACCCATACGGCAGCTATATGGCCAAGGTCAAAAGCCATCGCACCGGCATCATTATTGGCATGACCATGCTGCCGCTGCTCAATCAGGGGGACGCCATGTTCCATATCGCCATTTTCGAAGATTCGGAAGCCGTCGAGGAACGGCTCGAAGATTTCGATGACGCCCTTGACCTGAATGACGGCAGATAACGGCGAGATAAAAAAAGAGCCTATCTTATTCACTGTGTAAGCGACCATGAAATAAACATAACCTCGGTTGCGCATTTTTCCCGCCCTATAATTCCATCGCCCCTCCTGCGTAGGCAGGAGGCTATTTTGTACTCGATATGTACAATGTTCCTCTCTTAAGTTACAAAGAGGATATTTCTGCTTTCAATTCGTTGATTCTATTGTTGATGTAATCTATATGACCTTGTATTTCTGTGGTATCACTTCTTGGTTCTAACTTTGATTGATTCTTCTCCCCTATTTCTTTCTCTAGCCATTTAATTAAGACCTCATTTCTTTGAATTTTAGTTACTTTTTCCCGCTCTAAGGATTGCTTCATCAGTTCACGCGTTTGCTTTTCATGTTCCAGCCTTGTATCTTTTAGTTCCTGTCTGGTAAGTTTTAATTCTTCCTTTTGAAATTCAAAAGTTCTTACAACATAATATAAAACTGCAATCGCTATTAACGGATTCAATACTCCCCCAAGGAAATCGCCAAAGCTTCCCCACACCCCGCTATCTTTAGTAGGCGGCAAACCCAACCACCAAGCAAAATAGACAAAATAGCCAGCAACTAATGATACAAAACCGCCCAATGCCAAACGTGTGGGGACATAACTAAAAAAACCTGTATTTTCTATATTCATTTGATCAGACATTTTATCCCTTTTTATTCTCATACGGTTACCAAAACTTATTGTCACTCCTGCCCAGGCAGGAGTCTAGAGTTTTCTGGGGAACGGGCTTTCCTGCCTCCGCAGAATAACTCCTGCAAAAATCAAAAAGCCCCTGTGGCTTTCACCACAGAGGCTTTTGAATTCTGAGCGTGAAAAGCCTAGTTTTTGGCTTTATCCACCAGCTTATTTTCTTTCAGCCAGGGCATCATGGCCCGCAGGTTGGCGCCAACTTCCTCGATCGGATGGGCGGCGCCCTTGGCGCGGGCGGCTTTCAGTTTCACCTGACCCACTTTATTGTCGAGCATAAAGTCATTCACGAAACGGCCTTCCTGAATGTCAGCAAGAACGCGCTTCATTTCCTTCTTGGTCTCCTCGGTGATGATCCGTGGGCCAGTGACATAGTCACCATATTCAGCGGTGTTGGAAATCGAATAGCGCATGTTGGCGATACCGCCTTCATACATCAGATCAACGATCAGCTTCAGCTCATGCAGACATTCGAAATAGGCCATTTCCGGCGCGTAGCCAGCTTCAGTCAGGACTTCGAAGCCACACTGCACCAGCGCAGACGCGCCGCCACACAACACAGCCTGCTCGCCGAACAGGTCGGTTTCGCATTCTTCCTTAAACGTGGTTTCAATCACCCCGGCGCGGCCACCGCCGTTGGCAGAGGCATAGGACAGACCGATATCATGGGCGTTGCCGGACGCATCCTGATGCACCGCGATCAGGGTCGGCACCCCGGCGCCTTTGAGATATTCGGACCGCACTGTATGGCCCGGGCCTTTTGGCGCAATCATGAAGACGTCAAGATCGGCGCGCGGCTCGATCAATTTGAAATGCACGTTCAGGCCATGGGCGAACACCAGAGCTGACCCCTGTTTCATGTTGGGGGCCAGGTCGGTGGCGTAAAGATCGGCCTGCAGCTCATCCGGCACCAGGATCATGATCACGTCACCCCAGGCGGCACCCTCGGCGGCGGTCATGACTTTAAAGCCGGCGGCTTCCGCCTTGGCGCGGCTGGAAGAGCCTTCCCGCAGGGCTACCGCAATATCGGTCACGCCGCTGTCTTTCAGGTTGGCGGCATGGGCATGGCCCTGGCTGCCGTAACCGACGATGACGACTTTCTTGGTCTTGATCAAATTTACATCCGCATCACGGTCATAATATACACGCATTATAGTCTCCTAAATAAATACGGCCATGCTGGCCTGAACTGTCTGTTTGTCTGTCGAAATTTTTCAGAGGGCGTCGGTGCCGCGGGTCAGGGCCGCAACCCCGGTGCGCACCACCTCTACCAGGCCCACATCCATCATCAATTCGATGAAGGCCTTTGTCTTCTCGGTCTTGCCGGTAAGCTCGAAAATGTAACTGTCGAGCGTACTGTCCACAATCTTGGCGCGGAACGCCTTGGCAATGCGCATTGCCGCCGGCTGATGTTCGCTGGCGCAATGAACCTTAACCAGGGCCAGTTCCCGCTCTACATGGGGACCGTTCTCGGTCAGGTCCGCCACTCTATGCACCGGCACCAGCCGCTCCAGTTGCGCCTTGATCTGCTCAATCACATGCGGTGTGCCAATGGTCACCACGGTAATGCGGGATTCGGTACCTTCCAGATCAACCGGCGCCACCGTGAGATTTTCAATATTGTAGCCCCGACCAGAAAACAGGCCGATCACCCGCGCCAGAACCCCGGCTTCGTTATCGACAATAATCGACAGCGTATGACGGGCGGCAAGTTCAATTTCTTTGTGCGTATGATGCATAATTTCTCTCCTGCGGGCTGGCTTACACCAGCGCCGCGCCCCCTTCGTAGGCTTTAAAATCTTCTTCTTCCGGCAAAATCATTTCGTTATGGGCCGCCCCGCTCGGCACCATCGGGAAACAATTGGCCAATTTCGCCACCCGGCAATCGACAAATACCGGTCCCGGTATTTCAATCATTTCCTTGATCGCCGCATCCAGTTCGGACGGTTTATCGACAATGATGCCGTGCGCGCCATATGCCTCGGCCAGTTTCTTGAAGTTCGGCAGGCTGTCGGAATAGGATTCCGAATAACGCCCGCCGTGATTAAGCTCCTGCCACTGGCGCACCATGCCCATATATTCATTGTTGAGGATGAAAACCTTCACCGGTAGCTTATATTGAACCGCCGTGCCGATTTCCTGAATATTCATCTGGATCGAGGCTTCGCCCGCCACGTCAATGACCAGGGATTCCGGATGAGCCAGTTGCACCCCGATCGCCGCCGGGAAGCCGTAGCCCATGGTACCCAGCCCACCGGATGTCATCCAGCGGTTCGGGTCCTCAAACTTGAGATATTGCGCCGCCCACATCTGATGCTGGCCCACTTCCGTTGTGAAATAGGTGTCTTTATCCTGGGTCAGGGCCTGCAGGCGTTCCAGCGCATATTGCGGCATGATCACCTCATCGGTCTTGGGATAACGCAGGCAATCCCGTTCCCGCCATGTGGCAATCTGATCCCACCAGCCGTCAAGAGACGGGCTGTCGGTTTGCAGCACCATGGCTTTCCAGACTTTCAGCATATCTTCCAATACATGCGCCACATCACCAACGATCGGCACATCCACCCGCACGGTCTTGTTGATCGAGGAACGGTCAATATCCACATGCACCTTTTTCGATTTTGGTGAGAAAGCATCAAGACGGCCGGTAACCCGGTCATCAAACCGCGCCCCGATACAGATCATGACATCACAGTCATGCATGGCGTAATTGGCCTCATAAGTGCCGTGCATGCCCAACATGCCAAGGAACTGTTTGTCCGACGCCGGATAGGCGCCCAGGCCCATCAGGGTGCTGGTGATCGGCGCACCGGTGAGCTGCACCAGTTCGCGCAGCAATTGCGCCGCCGCCGGGCCGGAATTGATCACGCCGCCGCCGGTATAAAAAATCGGTCGTTCCGCTCCGGCCAGAAGCCTCATGGCCTCTGTAATGCCGTCAATGTCACCTTTGACTTCCGGTTTGTAACTGCGGTGCTCAATCCTACCTGTATGAACTTGGCTTGTTTTAAAGATCTGAACATCTTTCGGGATGTCAATCACCACCGGGCCGGGCCGTCCACTGGTGGCGACATAGAAAGCCTCGTGAACCACCCGGGACAGCTGATCCACTTCGCGGACCAGATAGTTATGCTTGGTGCAATGGCGGGTGATGCCAACGGTATCGGCTTCCTGGAAGGCGTCGCTGCCGATCAGATGCGCCGGCACCTGGCCCGTCAGACAGACCACCGGAATCGAATCCAGCATGGCGTCGGTCAGACCGGTCACCGCATTGGTCGCCCCGGGACCGGACGTCACCAGAACCACGCCGGGCTTGCCGGTGGAACGTGCATAGCCTTCGGCGGCATGGACCGCGGCCTGTTCATGCCGCACCAGAATATGGCGGATCTTGTCCTGCTTGAAAAGCGCATCATAAAGCGGAAGCACGGCACCGCCAGGGTAGCCGAAAATCACTTCGACACCTAAATCCACCAGGGAATTTACGATGATTTCTGCGCCGCTAAACTCTGTGTCCGACATGACGAACCTTCCTTATTAATCCTTTAAAAATTCAGCCTCCCTCACCAGAGTAATGGAGGCGTTAATGCCAGTGGCAATATAATCGTGCAGATAGCCCCTTTGACAAAAGAAACTTCGGCCCCACCGCAAGAATGCAAAACATATCCGTTTCTCGGCCTAAAAGCAAAAGAAACAGAGGTCTGAATCACATAACCTTGCGGCGCACAATAGTAATCTATTATTGCACAGTCAAGCTATATTTGGGAAATAAAAATACAAAATAATATTAATATACGAATTAATATTACAAATCCACTGGAGTCCAGTCGCCACACTGATTACGGAACCAGGTCATTTGGCGTTTGGCAAACTGACGGGTCGCGGTCTGGGCGAGGACAATCGCCTCTTCCAGTTCCAGGTCACCGGCCAGATATTGCGCCAGATGCGGCACGCCCAGGGACTTCATCACCGGCAAAGTCGAGGCATAATTCAGTGCCAGAAGGGCCTGTACTTCTTCGATCGCAGCCCCCGTCTCCACCATCTGACGGAAACGCCGGTCACAACGGTCATACAGTCGGGCCCGTTCCATCACGGTAACATTTTTAAGAATCTGGACATCGTCCCGTTCGTCAAGCCCGCCAACCGGCGGAATATTCTGCCAATATGACAGGGATTTTCCGGTGGACAGAATCACTTCCAGCGCCCGGGCGATGCGCTGACTGTCTCCGGGGGCGAGCCGTTGCGCCATTTCAGGGTCAAGGCCTTCAAGCCGGGCATGGGCTTCCGGCGCCGTCTCTGACGATACGGTCGCCCGAATTTCCGCGCGCACCACAGGATCAATTTCCGGCACTTCCGACAGGCCGTTGACCAGACTTTTGAAATAGAGCCCCGTCCCGCCGACCACGATTGGTACCCGGCCGCGGGCCCAGATATCCTCAATGACCGGCAGCGCCAGATCACGCCAGCGTTCCGCCGAACAGGGATCATCCCCCCGCAATGTCCCGTAAAGATGATGTGGGCAGACGGCCATTTCCGCCGCCGTCGGGCGGGCGCTCAAGACATCAAGTTCACGGTAAATCTGCATGCTGTCGGCATTTATAATTTCGCCGCCTTCGGCCCGGGCCCAGTCAAGCGCCGTCGCGGTCTTGCCGCTGGCGGTGGGGCCGGCCAAAAGAATTATTTTCTGCATTGATTATTCCATAGCATTCATTCAGTAGGGACGTTATATCCCTATATATAGCATTGATGCGTAGATGACCAACCGGGTAATGACATATGAGCAACATTCTGACCTTGATCGCCAATCCTGCCACCCCCAGCCTGACTGAAGACGTGGTGTCGGGCTATGCCACCGGCCTGGTCGGTGTCAGTGGCCTGCGCTGGCTTTCCGAAGGCGTTGCCGTCGATATTCACTTTGACAGCGATCTCGACACCGCCCGTCAGGATTTACAGGAAGACCTCCTGACAGAAGACTTTGATTTTGCTTTCCAGGCCGCCGAAGACCGGACCAAGAAGTTGCTGGTCGCCGATATGGACAGCACGATCATTCAGTGTGAATGCATTGACGAACTGGCGGATTACGCCGGCCTCAAACCCAAGGTCGCCGCCATCACCGAAGCCGCCATGCGCGGCGATCTGGATTTCGAAAGTGCGCTACGCGAACGGGTCGGCCTGCTCAAAGGCATGGAAGCCTCTGTGCTGGAAACAGTATATCAGGAACGGGTCCGGTTGATGCCGGGTGCGGAAGTCCTGATCAAAACCATGAATGCCAAAGGCGCCAATACGGTCCTGGTGTCGGGTGGCTTCACCTTCTTCACCGGCAAGGTTGCCGCCGTCACCGGCTTTCAAACCAACCGCGCCAATGTGCTTGAGATCAAGGATGGTAAACTTACAGGACAGGTGATGGACCCGGTGGTCGACAGTTCAACCAAACTCAACAGCCTGAAGGAATTCCGTCAGCTCGGGAATCTGTCCCCGGCTCAGGTTATGGCGGTGGGCGACGGCGCCAATGACATTCCCATGATCCGGGAAGCCGGTGTCGGCATCGCCTATCATCCCCATCCGGCCGCCGCGGAAGCCGCCGACATCACCCTGCGTCACGCCGACCTGACCGCTCTGCTCTATCTGCAGGGCTATGCCGATGA
Source organism: Paremcibacter congregatus (assembly GCF_006385135.1). Lineage (GTDB taxonomy): Bacteria > Pseudomonadota > Alphaproteobacteria > Sphingomonadales > Emcibacteraceae > Paremcibacter > Paremcibacter congregatus. The sequence continues at coordinate 354,144 of NZ_CP041025.1, read as the reverse complement.
GGATTTCATCACTTCCTAGGCCTCACCGCGCTCAAGGCAATCCCCCGAAACCAAGACAACAAAAAAAGCCCCGACATTTCTGCCGGGGCTTTTATTTAAACTGTCTGATCAGACGATCATTGGCCTTTAAGATAAGCCAGCATGGTGTCGGCGTCGGACACTTCGAACGGATCAGTCGGGCAGTTGTCTTCGAAACCTGGCTCGATGAACATTTTTTCGACTTCGCCGTTATCAACGACCATGGAATAACGCCAGGAGCGATAGCCAAAACCGAGATTGTCTTTATTTACCAACATGCCCATTTTACGGGTAAATTCACCACTGCCGTCTGGCAGCAGGAAGACGTTTTTCGCGCCCTGGGCAACACCCCAGTTATACATGACGAACGCATCATTGACGGACACACAGATCACGGAATCAACCCCAAGCGCCTTGAATTCGTCATACAATTCTTCATAGCGGGGCAGGTGAGATGTGGAACAGGTCGGGGTGTATGCCCCCGGCAGAGAGAAGACCACAACTTTCTTGCCTTTGAACAGGTCATCAGTGGTGACGTCTTTCCATTCAAAAGGGTTAGGGCCTTCCAGGGCGTCATTCCGCACACGGGTTCTAAAGGTAACGTTAGGTACTGTAGTCATTGTTTGGTCCTTTGAGTTAAATGATCTTCGAGAATCGTTCCTAATGCGGAAACTTATACAGGATATCGCCAGCAATATCAAATTAGAATTATTCTATTTTATGAAATAACGTACTACAATTTAAAATCTAATGATTTACTTCTCGGCAGCCCCCGCTTCGCCGCGGCCCTCTGGCCATCCGCTTTTCCCATAGCGAACACTGTGGCGTGATTTTAGGGACTTTCGCCCACCTAATCAAGAGCGCATTCGGACTTTTTACCCTTCTGCCACATCGCGCGGGCGCCATAAAAAAGACCGGATCACAAGACCCGGCCTCTATAGAATTTATCAAGATCTCACAGGATCACTCAGGATCAAACTGCACCGCGACAAACGCCGTGTTACCGCGACGGATAATCTTGAGTAATACGCTCTTGCGGCCTTTCTTGCGCAGTTCTGCAACCCGTTTTGTCACCTGATCGATCGTCTTGACGTCTTCCTGGGTCACCGACAGGATCACATCCCCCCGGCGCAGGCCTTTTTCACCGGCCGGGCTGTTGCGCTTGACGCTGGCCACCAGAACCCCTTCGACATCGTCTTCAAGCCGCAGGGCCTTGCGCGATTTTTCCGTCAGATTTTCAAGCGTCATGCCGAGCACTTCTTCGCTCTTCACATCCTGCTCTTGATCATCCGGCTGCATAGGCGCATCGTCCGGGGTTTCCTCATCCACCAGTTCATCAATCACCAGGGTCAGGTTCTTACGTTTGCCTTTGCGCAAGACCACCAGTTTGACCTTTTTGCCGATCGGCGTATTGGCCACCCAGATGGGCAGATCATTGCGGGTTTTTATCGCCTTGCCTTCATACTCGATAATGATGTCATCTGATTCGATGCCGGCTTTATCGGCAGGACCACCTTCCACAACGGATGTCACCAGGGCGCCCTGGCCTTTTTCCATCCCGAGACTTTCAGCGAACTCATCAGTCAACGGCTGAAAGACGATGCCGATGCGGCCGCGTCTGGCGTGACCGAATTTCTGAATCTGCTCAATCACATGCTGGGCCTGGTTCGACGGAATGGCGAAACCAATGCCGATATTACCGCCGGATGGCGAGAAGATCGCGGTATTGATGCCGATCACTTCCCCGTCCAAATTAAACATCGGGCCGCCGCTGTTGCCGCGGTTGATCGATGCATCCGTCTGAATATATTTATCATAGGGGCCGGAATTGATATCCCGGTTGCGGGCGGAAATAATCCCAGCGGTAATCGTACCACCAAGGGAATAAGGATTGCCGATCGCCAGCACCCAATCCCCGATGCGGGATTTGCTGTCATCGCCAAATTTGACATAGGGTAGCGGCTTATCGCTTTCCACTTTCAGAACCGCAAGGTCAAGTTTGTCATCCTTGCCGATCAGCTTCGCTTCAAATTCGCGACCATCATGCATCTTGATCATGATCTCGTCCGCCTTGTCAATCACATGATTGTTGGTGACGATGATCCCGGACGGGTCAATCACGAAACCGGAACCAAGAGACTGACGCGTGGTCGGACGTTCTTCTTCCTCACTGTCCTTATCCCGTCCCCGGTCATATCGGCGAAACAATTCGTCCAGACCCGGGATTTGCGGTATTGTCCGCTGCTCTCTCTTGACCACCTCGGTGGTATTGACATTCACCACAGCAGGTAAAAGTTTTTCCGCCAGATCGGCGAAACTGTCCGGTGCGCCCGAGGCGAAACCGGAAAGAGGCGCAATCATGACACATGAGATCACGATCATCGCACCAGTAAAAATTTTCTTCATATTACGCATACCAATTCCTGATATCTTTCCATTGTCCAGTTCAACATTAATTTGCTTACTTCTTCCCTGGGACTTTTTTTATTGCGTCCATCATTAGCATATTTTGTGACCGAAATGAGAAGTCCCCGTTCTTTTGGTCGTGTTTTTCTATTGCTTCACCGCATAAATGACCAAAAACCCGATAACCGCGGCGGCAAGTCCACTATACCGTATGGCGTTTTCCGGCATCTGTATCACCTGCTTCATCATGCGGCGCATGGCCTCCGGGAAGAGGGTATAAAGAATACCCTCCACCAGAAAGACCGCGCCCAATGCAAGAATAATATCCTGCATCGTCTATTTCTTGAGCCCTTTCAGGTCACCGAAATATTTAAAGAAATCGCTTGTCGGGGACAGCACCATAGTCGTGTTTTCCTTGGCGAAGGCCTGCCGGTACGCAATCATCGACCGGTAAAAACCATAGAATTCCGGGTCCTGATTATAAGCATTAGCGAAAATCCGGGCGGCTTCCGCATCCCCGTCCCCGCGCAATTTCTGGGCTTCCCGTTCGGCTTCCGCCAGGATCACCACCTTGTCGCGGTCCGCCTTAGATTTGATGCGAATGGCCATTTCTTCACCACGGGCGCGAATTTCACGGGCCACCTGGTTTCGCTCGGCAATCATGCTGTTAAAGATCGACTTGCTGTTTTCCGCCGGCAGATCGGTGCGTTTGATACGGACATCAACCACTTTGATCCCCAGTTCTTCGGCTTCTGATTTAACGGAATCCGAAATACTTTTCCGCAGGTCTTTACGTTCCCCGGACAGGGCGGTCTTAAACGCCTGCTGACCGAACACCTTACGCAGGTTGGAATTCAGGATCGTTGACAGGCGGGATTCCGCCCCCGGCACATTGCGCACAGCCTGATATACTTTCAACGGATCATCCACCCGGAATTCCGTGAAGGCATCCACGATGATCCGCTTCTGATCTTCTGTGATGACAATCAGTTCCGGCGTATCAAGCAACAGGATCCGTTTATCAAAATACACCACATCCTGCACAAACGGGGTCTTGAAGTGCAATCCCGGCATGGTCACCGTTCTTTTCCACTTCCCGAATTCCAGAATCAATGCCTGTTCTGTTTCCTTGACCGTAAAGACGGATGCCCCGAGGACCACAACACTAATGCCGACGACAATCAATGCAATTAAGGTTTTCATATTATTCATCATCCGGCTCCTAATTCTGTTTCTTCACATTGGGCAACGGCAGGTAAGGCAGCACGCCCGTTCCATCGTTTTCCAGGATGACTTTGTCGGTGCGGCCCAGAATATCTTCCATGGTTTCCAGATACATCCGACGTCGGGTGACGTCTTTTGCCATTTTATACTGTTCATAGACCGCCAGGAAACGTGCGCTTTCCCCCTGGGCCTTGGTCACCGCACGGGCCTTATAGGCTTCGGCCTGCTGGTTCATCTGCTCGGCTTCCCCGCGGGCGGTTGGCACAATCTCATTCTGATATTTCTTGGCTTCATTGATGGTTTTATCACGATCGGCCTCGGCCTTCTGCACATCGTTGAAGGCTTCCCTGACTTCCACTGGCGGGGAAACTGTATCCAGCTTGACCTGGGTAATTTCTATCCCGGCTTCGTAGGAATTCAGCACCCGCTGCATAATGCCGCGCACTTCGATTTCAATGCCGTCGCGTTCAGACGTCATGATCTGCTGTACTTTCGTCTTGGCGACCACCTCGCGCATGGCGCTTTCGGAAACCGACTTGATGCTCTGTTCCTGTTGTTCGAGGTTAAACAGGAACCGAGCCGGATCGCTGATACGCCAGAAGATGGAATATTCCACATCGACGATATTCTCGTCGCCGGTCAGCATCTGACGTTCCTGTTTTCCAGACCCGACATCGATTTTATTCACAGCAGTAATTTTTGGCGTATACACCCGGTCAATAGGCGGGAAATGGAAATGCAGACCGGTATCTTCAGTTTTAATCCATTTGCCAAAACGCAGAACCACACCGGCTTCATCGGGTTGCACCTTGTAAAAACCGGCATAAAGATAGCCGACGACAACCAACAGGCCGATCAGAAAAAACATGCTCTTGCCGCCGCCCTGTGATCCGCCACGGCCCCCGCCGCCGCCACCGAAGGCCTTGCGGAATTTATCCTGACCCTTGCGGATAAGTTCGTCAATGTCCGGCGGCTGCTGGCCACCACCACCGGGTCCACTGCCCCAAGGTCCGCGGTCTTTACCACCATTATTGTTTTGCCAAGGCATAAACGAAGCTCCTCTATGAAAAAAATATCAAACAAATTATAGGAAAATTCATGGCTCCCCTATAAAAATGCGTTACAGGTCTTATATTCCAAGTAAGGCTTTGGAACAATAGTCTTGTCCGCCAGTATTAAATGTATAGATAGGAAAATAATGTCAGAGATCAAGCGGGATGATGTCCTAAATTGCTTAAAAACCATCCAAATTCCCTCTAAAGGACAGGACATTGTCAGCCTTGGCATGATTCAGGGATTGGTTATCAAGGAAACGGAGATCGGTTTCGCGCTCAATATCGACCCACAAGATGCCGATGCCATGGAACAGATCCGCCAGACCTGCGACGCCAAACTGATGGCGCTGGCAGGGGTCGAGAAAGTCGTCTCGGTCCTGACCGCCGAACGTGCGCCCGGTGAGGCAATGGCGAAACCCGCCACATCCCCCAGAATGCCGCAACATGGCCCGGCGGACTCCCTCACCGGTCCACAACCGATCCCTGGCGTCAAACATATCATAGCCGTCGCCAGCGGCAAGGGCGGGGTCGGCAAGTCGACAACCTCGGTCAATCTTGCACTGGGCTTGCAAAGCCTCGGCCTGAAAGTCGGCATTCTCGACGTGGATATCTACGGCCCCAGCATCCCGACCCTGCTCGGCGTCACCGAAAAACCGACCCAGGATGAAAATAAAAACATCATACCGATCATAAAACACGGGCTGGTCAGTATGTCGCTCGGCTATCTGATGAAACAGAATACCGCGACAATCTGGCGCGGCCCGATGGTGATGGGCGCCGTCAAGCAAATGATCGCCGACACCAAGTGGGATGTGGACGGGGAACTGGATGTGCTGGTGCTTGATCTGCCGCCGGGCACCGGGGATGTGCAACTGACGCTGGCCCAGAATGTGGCGGTCAATGGCGCAGTTGTGGTTTCCACCCCTCAGGACATCGCCCTGATTGACGCCCGCAAGGGCCTAGACATGTTCCAGAAAACCAATGTCCCGGTCTTCGGCCTGGTGGAGAATATGAGCTATTTCCTATGCCCGAGTTGCGGCGAGCGGGCCGATATCTTTGGGCACGGCGGCGCCCGCGACACAGCGCAAGAACTTGGCATGGATTTTCTCGGGGCGATCCCCCTGCATATGGACATCCGCAGCACGTCTGATCAGGGCACACCCATCGTTACCCATCAGCCGGACAGCCCGCATACCGCGGCCTATATCGCCATCGCACGCCAGGTGGCGGACAAGCTCTGACCGCGCGCCTTCAGGCGCAGCTGCTTCTTTGCCGCCCGAGAACGGGAACATCCCTGAAACGGGCGGCCGGCAAAGTAAAGGAAACCGTGGTCCCTTGCCCGACGGCGCTGGTGATGGTCAGGCTCGCCTGATGCAGTTCTAGATATTTCTGCACGATGCTCAGACCCAGCCCCGTGCCTTCTTCGGTCCGGGCATAGGAACTATCCACCTGATAAAATGGGGTCAGAATTTTCTCAATATCGTCTTCGGCGATGCCGATTCCCTGATCCGTTACGGCCACACAGACATCCCCCGTTGGCTGGCGGCGGGCGCTTAAACTGATAACCGTATCAGGCGGGGAAAATTTGATGGCGTTAGACAGAAGATTGAGCATCACCTGCCGCAAAACGCCTTCATCGCCGTAAAAATCGGTCAGAACTTCTTCACAACCACAGATGATCTCGATATTTTTCTTCCTGGCCAGCATGCGCACCATATGCCCGGCATCCTCAAAAACATCATAAAGCCCAAAATCATTTTCACTGATTTCCAGCATCCCGGCCTCAATCTTTGACATTTCGAGAATGCTGTTGATGGTGCCCAGAAGGTGCAGCCCGCTCTTGTTCACGATATCAATATATTCTTTATATTGATGTTGGGCGATCTGGCCATAAAGTCCCTGCTGCATGATTTCAGAAAACCCGATAATCGCATTGAGCGGCGTGCGCAGTTCATGGTTCATATTGGCGAGGAATTCAGACTTGCTGCGGTTGGCTTCTTCTGCGGCATTTTTCGCCCGCAACAATTCCTCGGCCCGGCCCGCCGCCCGTTCATTCTGGGCCTGCAACAAAGACAACGCCGTCCCAATGCCAAGATATTCGTCACCACGACAGATCACAAATCCCCGCAACAAATCATGAGTATCCTTGGTGACCAGCAGGTTGATAACAAAATCCAGACTGTTGTCGGCGTCGATAATCAGTGGCACCTCTGTCATCAGGTCGCGCACCGGACGTTTTTCATACAGGCTGTAACCAAACCGCGCCGCCAGGGTCTGAATGAAATCAACCCGATAAACCAGACCAACCGGCACCCGGTCTTCCAGCACCGCCACCACCAGCAATTCCTCATCCGCCTCAAAATATTTCATCACATCATGACAAGGCGTTTGCGGCTGGACCTCCGGTACATTGACCACAATATGTTCGACATATTCTTCACTCACTGACTTTACTCTCCAGGCTCATGATCAACCAGACTCACGGGAGCCTCCCTCACAGTCTTATAAATTGTGTGATATTTTTTAGAGTCAGAAACCACACAATCGAGGGAATTTACATGACCAAACTATTACAAATTCGAATATATCCTGAATTAACAAATGGTTAACAAACACATCTTCTGCTGACCACCTCTCGGCATTCTGCATCCACACCTTGAACAGGCCGCGCACCGGGCCCATGTAAAAGCATGATCACTTCTTCAATTGTTAGGATTTTTCATGACCACACCCGATAAAGACATCAAAACCATTCTCGAAACCACCCGCACCATTGCCCTGATCGGCGCCAGCAGCAAGCCGGAACGTCCCGCCCATCGGGTGATGAAATTCCTTATGGCGCAAGGCTATGACGTTTACCCGGTCAATCCGGGCCTGGCGGGAACAGAGCTTTTGGGGCGCGAGGTCTATCAAACCTTAAGCGATATTCCGGTGGAAATTGATATGGTCGATATTTTCCGTAATCCCGACAGCGTCGGCCCGATTGTCGAAGAAGCGATCAAAAAACCCGTCAAGACCGTCTGGATGCAGCTCGGGGTAATTAACGAGGCCGCCGCAAACGCCGCCCGTGCCGCCGGCCTGCAGGTTGTGATGGATCATTGTCCGGCGATTGAAATTCCGAGACTGGGGCTAAAGAAGACATAACAGCCTTAGCCGTCACCCCATATCAACATGGATCCTGAGCTCAGTTCAGGATGACACAGAGAAGAGATCTGCGGCCCTCTAAACCCGATCCAGCACGATCAGGCTATAGTCGTGACTGTCTTTCTCGCCGGCTTTATGGCGGGTGCTGTTGCTTTCGAGCCAGTCTTCGGGGTCAAGTTCCGGGAAGGTCGCATCGCCCTCAACGTCGCCATGCACCCGGGTGAGATAGAGCCGGTCCGCATCGGGCAGACACAGCTTGTAAATCTCCGCACCGCCAATCACCATCACCTCATCGAGCCCCTTGGCCTCGGCGAGACTCTTGCCGACCTCCAGCGCCATCTCCAGCGTGAACGCCGGGATCACACCTTCGGGCGCGAATCCCGTATCGCGGGTGATAACGATATTCGTGCGACCGGGCAAGGGTCTGCCGATCGACTGGAACGTCTTGCGCCCCATGATCACCGGCTTGCCCATGGTGGTTTCTTTAAAATATTTCATGTCCGAGGAAATCTTCCACGGCAGGTCGTTATCCTTGCCGATCACGCCATTTTCCGCCACCGCGACAATCATGCTGAGTTTGACCATCAGACCGCCACCTTTCCGGCAATATGGGAATGGGACTGATAGCCCACCAGTTCGAAATCGTCATAGGTGAAGCCGAAAATATCCTTGACCGCCGGATTGATCTTCATCATCGGCAGCGGTAGCGGATCGCGACTGAGCTGCAGCTCTACTTGTTCCAGATGATTGCTATAGAGATGGGCATCGCCGAAGCTATGGATAAACTCGCCGACCTCAAGATCACAGACCTGGGCCATCATCTGGGTGAGCAGGGCGTAGGAGGCGATATTAAACGGCACGCCGAGGAAAATATCGGCGCTGCGTTGATACAGCTGGCAACTAAGTTTGCCGTCGGCGACATAAAACTGAAACAAGCAATGGCAGGGCGGCAGGGCCATATGATCAACATCGGCGACATTCCAGGCGCTGACCAGCAGGCGACGGCTGTCGGGGTTGGTTTTGATCATCTGCACCAGTTGGCTGATCTGGTCGACCGTGCCGCCGTCCGGGGTCGGCCAGCTGCGCCATTGATGACCGTACACCGGGCCGAGGTCGCCGTTTTCATCGGCCCATTCGTCCCAGATCTTGACGCCATTGTCCTGGAGATATTTAATGTTGGTGTCGCCGGTAAGAAACCACAGCAGTTCATGAATGATCGACTTCAGATGCAGTTTCTTGGTGGTGACCATGGGGAAGCCGGCATTCAGATCAAAGCGCATCTGATGGCCAAACACACTGCGCGTGCCGGTCCCCGTCCGGTCGCCCTTGTCCACGCCCGTATCCCGCACATATCGCATCAAATCCAGATATTGTTTCATAGCGCCTTTTCACTCAAATCTGTTAACTGTCATTCCTTCCTGAATGTACAGATTTATGCGCCAATGACTATGAAAAATTTCCTATAATTTATCCAGCGTCATTTCAAAGAACTGATGCCAATTTCCCTCACGCAAATATTCCCCTGTTTCATGCCACTGACCCTTTGCATTGAGAGAAATTGTATAGCGGGATTTCTCATTCGGATACCAGAGGAATTTCCCGTCCACCAGTTCCGCTTTAAAATCGCTTCGGCGTCCATCGGCCAGATAAGAGCGAAATTCGAAATGCCCCTTATCCTTTGCCCAAGACACGACGGCCATCGCATTATGGGTGACTTTCCCCCCGGTCATGCCCCGTCCCTCAATCAGCAGGATGGAATTATCCAGCTTGAAATTAATGTCTTCGGTCTGGTCGAATTCGGCCTTCTGGCGGTCCCGCCCCATGATCCAGCCTTTACCGGCCCACTTTCCGGTCAGAAACGCCAATTTGGACACTTCCGCCCGGGCCACCGGGTCCGTCTCCCCCGGGGCGGAAAATCCGAAAACGGTTGACAGAAAAAAACAAAATACGGCGATAACACCTACTTTCATGATAGCCTCCTCTATTATAGTTGTATTTAAAGACCATCACCATAGCAACCCGCGAGCAAAAGGACCATAAATTCAAATAAAGAAGTACTCTGCCCAACCAAGTAATTTAAACGTGTGCCCTTCTGATCAAAAATCCTGTGATCAGAGATTGAAGTTTGCCAACTGACACTCTATATATAACCTGTTGGGTAACCAACTATGGCAATAAACTGATGTATGGAATAGACGTTGCGGACCCGGGGGCGGTACCCGGCGCCTCCACCACTCTCTCTCAAGAGTTGGAAATGCGGGGGCGAAATAGGATCGACGTGCGTAATAAAGATATAACTTTTGCCCAGAATGATACCTCTGTGAAGGGTCACAACTTGTAAATGCAAACGATAACGAAGCATTTGCTGTAGCCGCCTAATAGGTTAGCTACGCGGGGTTCGAAGGGCACCTAGCAACAGAAGCCCTTCACCTTATCTCCTCCCCACTATATTATTTAATTTGTTGGCCTTTTTTGTCCTAGATCAAAAGAAGCGGCTCTGCTATAGGCTAAGATGCTTTTCATCATCGATTTGTCACGTGAGTAGCCGCCGCCATGTATGGTTTAAGAACACCCGCCGTTCTCTCTCTGATCCTCGCCCGTCTGGGCCGGGGCGTCGGACAGTTCATGCTGTCGGTCATGCTGCTCAACATCTTTGCCGCCACAGCCCTGTCCGCCCAGAGTGCGGCCCAAATGGCGGCGGCGGAAGATGATCTTTTTGCCTCAACCCTAAGCGTCGTCATTTGTACACCGCAAGGGTTGAGACGCATTACTCTTGATGAAAACGGCGAGCCCGTCGATAGCAACGATGATGTCTCGGGAAATTGTGTTCATTGTCTGCCCTGTCACAAGGGCGCCCTGCAAGCGATCTCCACCGAGAACGGCCTCTCTCCTGTGGTCATACTCGCTTCCTACCGCTTCAGCTTTGACACTGGCGCAGCCCTTCCTCCGACTTCTTCGCGCAACCGGGCCTGTCCGCCCCGCGCCCCACCTTACGCCTGAACCTTGTTTTCACACGACTGATATAATGGGTGGCCGATCAGGGCCCACCTGTAAACATATGTAAAATAAAGTCTTAGGTTATACTATGATACACCATCCTTCTTTGAAAGGGCGCCTGTCTCTCGGCGTCAGCAGTCTTGCTGTCTGCACCATTTTCTCTCTGACCGCCCAGGCCCAGACCGTTATCATCACCCCCCATAAAAAGCAAAAACAAGCCTTGGAAGAAATTGTCGTGACCGGCACGTTGATGCAGAAACCTGCGCTGTCAACGTCTGTTCCCAAAGATACCGATGGTCAGCCTTCGGCAGATGCCGGTGATTATCTGCGGCAAATTCCCGGCGTCACCAGCGGCCGCATGTCCGGACACGCGCTGGAACCGGTGATCCGCGGCCAGAGCCGCAGCCAGCTCAATATTGTCAATAACGGTGCCTATCTTGAAGGAGCCGGCCCCAACCGCATGGACACCCCCGCCGCCTTCGCCGATATCGACACCGCCGATGTGGTGATTGTCCATCGCGGTTATCAATCGGTACAATATGGCCCCGGCGGCAGCGGCGGCACGGTAATCGTCGAACATAACGCCCCCGACTTTGACCCGGGGCAAAATATCAAGGGCCGTATTGACGGCGCCTTTGAAAGCAATGGCGATATCTGGAGCGCCGCCGGCCATCTTTCCGCCCGGCACGGTAAAATGTACCTGCGGGTAAACGGCCATTATAAAAATGCGGAAAATTATCAGGACGGCGAAGGTCGGGATGTCCGCACCGCCTTTGAAATCTATGGCGGCAGTCTGGAAGCCGGCTACCAAAGTACGACCACCCTGGTCAGTCTCGGCATCAGTCACGAAGAAACCCGCGACACGCTGTTCCCCGGCGCCGGCATGGATTCACCGGAAGGCCGTGGTACCATCCTGCGCGGCAAGCTGCGCCATGATGTTGACGACGGTGGCGCGCTCAAAACCGTTAAGCTTGATCTCTATCGCAGTCACGCCCTGCATCAGATGGACAATTTCTCCCTGCGTGACCGCATGATGATGTTCCGTCTCAGCGAACTGGACGCCTATACCACCGGTGGCAAACTCTCCGCCGATTTTTCATGGGACGACCGTAACCTTACCCTGGGGGTCGACGTTAAAAATGTCGATCATGACGGCGACCGGGTGGGCAACGATATGGACCGCAGCAACCTTGACAAAGTCCAGAGCGTTCTGATCCCCGATGCAACGATACGCAACATCGGCCTGTTTGCCGAAGGGGTGCAGCCGATTTCATCTGATCTGCAATTGAAAGCCGGCCTGCGTTATGACCATGTGCGCGCCTCCGCCGATCGCACGGATCAAAAAAACGATCTGGTGATGGTGGGCATGATGCCGATGTCACCCGATATGCTGTATTATAATTATTACGGCATCAAAGCGGAAAATCAGACAGAACATAATTTTGGCGGCCTGCTGCGTCTGGAATATGACCTGACCGCGGAAGCGGCCCTCTATATGGGCGTCAGCCGTTCCACCCGCAGCGCCAATACTGTCGAACGCTATATGGCGAGCCTGCTGGGTACCGTAACAATGCCGTCGGGCATGATGATAAACATGAGCTGGGTCGGCAACCCGGACCTTGATCCGGAAAAGCACACCCAGATAGATATGGGGATTGGTTTCCGTGAAGCCGGCTGGAATATTCTGCTGTCAGCTTATTATGACGCCGTCGATGATTATATTTTCCGCGACCGGGCCCACGGTCAGGCGGATATCCTGCTCGACAACAACGCCCTCGTTTACCGCAACATCGACGCCCGCCTGTGGGGATTTGAGATTGAAGGCAGCGCCAGTCTCGGCGATCATCTGACCGTCTTCGGTAATGTTTCCTATACCCAGGGACAGAACCGTGACCTGGATATCCCGCTCTATCAGATCCCGCCGTTCAGTTATGATCTGACGCTCACCTATGCCCGTGACATCTGGTCCGTCGGCGGTCGGCTGCAGGGAGCGCTGGCCCAGCGCCGGGTCGATGACAATCCAATGCAGGGCAGTGGCCGGGATGCGGGCGAGACCGATGGCTATGCCTTGTTTGATCTTTTTGCTTCCCTGGAAATAAAGGACACAACCCATATAAAAATCGGCGTATCGAACCTGTTTGACCAGACCTACGCCAATCACCTGAACCGGGAAAGTCTCAATGATGCAACAACGGTGCGGGTCAATGAACCGGGACGGTCATTTTATCTTCGCCTGAAGACAGATTTCTAATCCGCCTGTGAATCAAGGGAGATGCGGTTTTGCGCGCCGCATCCTCCACCCATAATAGGAGGGGGCAGAAATTACACTGGCTCCTCCTGCCTATACCCGTTATACTTTCGCCCAGACAGATTCGATATCTGCCGTAATTTGTAGTACCCAATAGTAAGATACGGAAAAATGACAGACACTGCTATTCAATATGACGCCATGGTTCAAATGGCCCTTCTTTCGGTGGTCAGAGATGTTTTGAAACGCACCATCGCAGAGGGTCTGCCCGGCGAGCATCATTTTTATATTACCTTTAGCACAAACCACCCAAACGTTAGCATCCCTCCCTACCTCAAAGAACGCTATCCGGAAGAAATGACCATCGTCATTCAGAATCAATATTCCGACCTTCTGGTGGATGACAGTCATTTTGAAATTTCATTGAGCTTCAACGGTAAACTTGAACATCTGTCGATTGCTTTCCCGGCCCTGCAAGGATTTTTCGACCCGAGTGTCGATTTTGGCCTGCATTTTCATGCCGACGAAGACGAAGAAGCCCTTCCCCCTATCGTTGAAGAGACCCCGGGAACTCCGGCCAAGTCCGCCGACGATGAAGGTGACAATGTTGTGGCGCTGGATTTATTCCGCAAGAAGTAATCTCCCCCCAGAGACATAAGGCTATACACATAAAAAAACAGGGTTCGCCATGGCAAACCCTGTTAGTATACTTTAAAAAATACACATACTTTAAATAAAATCATACTCGTACTCATACTCGCTTGCAAGTAGCATCCCGGCCGTCCATTTTCGGATCAACCTGCCTAACTGCCTTGGGGTGCTTGTTATATATTGTACTACTGTTACGCTATACATTACATGTTTTTTGTCCGACCCCGTATCTAAGACTTAGTACATTTATACTAGTTTGTATAGAAAAAATTCATGAGATGACATATAAAAAGTGCAACCCTGACTTTCCAATGCGGCTCGCGCGAATCCACGGTACTGATCACTCTATTAGAGAGGTCTGTTAAGTTCTTGTAATATTTAATATTACACCGGTATAAAAATGAAAACCCTGCCGGTGCTGTGATTTTTCTTGGTCTTTGCCGGTAAAGACTTTAAAACCTACAAAATAGCATCTCCCCGGTCAAAAAGCGGCCTTTTCAGCCCGCGCGCCCAACCAGGGATCCGTACCGGCTTAAATCAACAGGGGTGGAGCGCCCCATACAGGTGGATTAGTATGACCGAAATCACGTATACAGACATGTTTCCTTTAAAAGACGAGAAAACCAAATACCGCAAGCTCACCTCTGATTATGTCTCAACCCGGGAAATTGACGGAAAAACCATTCTCGAAGTCGCGCCGGAAGGTTTGCGCCTGCTCGCCCGCGAAGCCATGCGCGATATCGCCCATCTTCTGCGCCCCGGTCATCTGCAACAACTGGCCGATATCCTTAAAGATGACGAAGCCTCCGACAATGACAAATTCGTCGCCACCGAATTGCTGAAGAACGCCAACATCGCCGCGGGCATGACCCTGCCCAGCTGTCAGGATACCGGCACCGCCATCGTCGTCGGCAAGAAAGGCCAGTATGTCTGGACCGAAGGCGACGACGGCGCGCCGTTGAGCCAGGGGATGGTCGATACCTATACCGGCACGAATTTACGCTATTCCCAGCTCGCTCCACTCAGCATGTTCGAGGAAGTCAACACCAAGACCAACGCCCCGGCCCAGATTGACATCTACGCCACCGAAGGCAATGAATATCATTTCCTGTTTATGGCCAAGGGCGGCGGGTCGGCCAACAAAACCTTTTTGTTCCAACAGACCCCGGCGGTGATGCGCGAAGACAAGCTGCTCGATTTTCTTGATGACAGTCTCAAGACTCTTGGCACCTCCGCCTGCCCGCCCTATCATCTGGCGGTGGTGATTGGCGGCCTCAGCGCCGAAATGAACCTGAAAACCGTCAAGATGGCCAGCGCCCGCTATCTCGACAGTCTGCCAACGACAGGGAATGACTATGGTCACGCCATCCGGGTGCCGGACCTGGAAGAAAAAATCCACAAGTTGACACAGAATTTCGGCATCGGCGCCCAGTTCGGCGGCAAGTATTTCTGCCATGATGTGCGGGTGGTGCGGCTGCCCCGTCATGGCGCGTCCGTGCCGATCGGCATCGGGGTTTCCTGCTCCGCCGACCGGCAGGCCAAGGCCAAGATCACGCCGGAGGGTATTTTCCTCGAGGAACTGGAACGGGACCCGGCGAAATATCTGCCGGAAATCACGGAAGACGCCCTTGCCGAGGCCGTGGTCAAGGTCGATCTCAATCAGCCCATGGACAAGGTCCGCGCGCAATTGAGCCAGTATCCCATCAAGACCCGCCTGTCCCTGACCGGCACCATCATTGTCGCCCGTGATCTCGCCCATGCGGCGATCCTTAAGAAAATCGAGGCCGGCGAACCCATGCCCGATTATATGAAGGACCATATCGTCTATTACGCCGGCCCCGCCAAGACCCCGGAAGGTTTCGCCTCCGGCTCTTTCGGCCCGACGACCGCCGGCCGTATGGATTCCTATGTGGAAACGTTTCAGGCCAACGGCGGCAGCATGATCATGCTCGCCAAGGGCAACCGCAGCAAACAGGTCACCGACAGCTGCGCCACCCACGGCGGTTTCTACCTCGGCTCCATCGGTGGTCCGGCTGCTATCCTCGCCCTGAATAACATCACCAAGGTCGACGTGCTTGATTTTGAGGATTTCGGCATGGAAGCCGTGTGGAAGATTGATGTAAAAAACTTCCCGGCCTTTATCGTCGTTGATGACAAAGGCAATGATTTCTTTAAAAACCTGTAAGGTTCCCCATGACCGGTGATGATACTCTATTGAAAAAACATTCGATCGTCATCGCCGGTCATCAGACCAGTGTGACACTGGAAAATATTTTCTGGCGGCGGCTTAAAGACATCGCCGGACAACGGGACATGAGCCTCAGCCAGATCGTTGCCGAGATCGACAGTCGGCGCGACGGTAATCTCAGCAGCGCCATCCGGGTCTTTGTATTGAGAAACAGCCTATAGGCCGCCGTCGGAGATCAGTTATCCCCGTCCGGCTTGTTTTCTTCCGTCTTCTTGTTCTTTTCAAACAGTTTTTCCAATAACCGTTTGCCAAAATCCTGCGGCGGATTTTCCTTCACCGCCGGGTCTTTCGACGCCCCTTGGGGGGGAGTGGCACTGTCGGGCGTCCCCTGCGGTGAAGCCGGGGCGTCCGTTTTACTGTCTTTTTTGGGATCTTGGCCGAAAATACCTTCAAGGCCACCTTCGCCACCAACCAGTTTCTGCAACATGTTGGAAGCGATCTTCGCGCCCACATAGCGTTCCAGTCGATCGGTTTTGAACGCCACCTTTGGATTGCTGACATCACCGACGATATCGACTTCAATCGGCGGCGCCATAGGGTGATCGGTGAGAGAAAGCTTGCCCCCGGAACGGATCACCCACTGCGACAGGTCCACATCCATGTTTACCTTCGACTTCGCCCCGTCAAGCTCGATATCCAGCGGGCTGAAATTCAGTTTGCCATTCTTGGCCACGATCTCGGTCACGCCCCCTTTATACGAGGTTTTGCCCCCGGAAAGCGCGGTGCCAAGCAAGGACAAAAAGGCTTTTTTATCATCCATCTTGTCAAGACGCCGGCTGAGCGCAGGCACATCAATGCCGGAAATCATACCGGGACTGGCCACCACCTTGCCGCCACCGCTGAGCGATGACATCAAGGCCTGCTGGCTTTTGCCCTTGGCCGTATATTGCCCGGTCATATCAAAGAATCCGGTCACCGGCGCAATCCCGGCGGCGGCCTGCGTCGCCTTGACCAAAGACGCCTGCTTTACCGTCATGTTGATCGTCATGTTCGGCACGCCTTTGCTGTCCAGGTCGGCGGTCAACACCGCCTCGCCGCCAAACAGGCGACCGCTGAAATTGGAAATCCTCAGCACCCCGTCCTTGAGAGACGTCTCAAACGTCGGATTCTCGAAATTATATTTATTATACTGCAGGTTGGCCGCAGATATCTGCGCCCGGCCTTCATAGGCCGACAGGATGCTCAAATCCATTGGCTCCGTGGACCAGTTCCCATAGGCGCGTTTGTCTTTTTGCGGCGCGTTTGGCGGCAAGAAATCCTGTAAAGGGATGTCTCCGGCTTTAATATTAAAATCAAAGACAGGCTTCGCAGGGGCCATATTCACATGCCCGGTCCCGCTAAGCTTCACCGGGCCCAAATCACCCACAATGTTACTCAGCGTATATTTCTCTCCCGATCCCGTCACCTTCACCTTCAGGCCCAGCGCCCCAAGTTTTTGGGCGGACGGACGGAAATCCACCCCAAGGCCGCGGATAAATTCCCGCATTTCCTTGCTTTTAACATCCAGGTCAAGATCAAGGGTCGCCATCTGGCCCTGCATCTTGCGACGGCCTTTGCCCACCATCTGCCCACCGGCCACGGCAACCATACCATCCATATCAACCATACCGGCGCTGGTTTTCACTCGCCCCGCCACGCGGATCGGTTTGTCATCCTGGGCCCGGGGTTTGGTCAGCCCCAGATCAAACTGGTCAATCACCGCCGCCAGACTGCTGGACCGGCCGTCCACGACAAGGTCGGTACTGCCAATATTGGGGAATTGCTTTAACGTCGCACTGCGCAGGGTTCCCTTGACATCCAACTTGTTCACCCCGAATGTGGACTTAATGTTCACATCGGCTTTGGCGAATGTCGCCGCCAGGGAACCGGTGACTTTTGTTTCGCCAATCTGGCCCAGATCAATACCATTTTCCCATTTCAACGCCCGTTCGAGCGGCACCAGCGACGGAGCCTCGGCTGTGAACTCAAGAGACATGCCGGGTTTTGTGCTGAAATCATGTCCTGTTCCCGACATGGTCAGATTAATGCCCGCCGCATCCTGCAGGGTAATGGTTTTCGCATCGAGCTTACCCCCAAGCAAGGTGCCATCCAGCTTCGCGGACTTGACTTTCATGTTACGCACCGTCAGATCGCGGGCCGTCACATCATAAGTCATGTCGAATTCATCCAGAACGGCAAGGCTTTTCTTGTAATCCGGCGTTTCTGTCGCCTTGTCTTCTGATTGTGGCAGATAGGAATCCAGATTGAGGTTATCGACCGTCAGGCGTACCCCGTATGAGGGCCGCGCGCCCAGGGCACTGGATAGCCCGCCAGTGAAACGCAAAGTATCAAGCTTGCCTGTCATGCCGTACAGTTGCAGCAGATCCTGGTTCAGCTTAATGTTGCTTGTATAGGAGAATTGCGCCAACTGGCCGGACGGAATTTCGTTCATATCCATCTTTAGCCAATCCAGAAGTCCCCGCAGGTTGCTGGCGTTAAGCGTCAATTTTCCGGTCAGCTCCGGCATCAGGGCCTGCGCGCCCTCTACCGATCTCACCGCACCGCTAAAAGCCAGACTGGACCCGCCCGGCATGCGGGCGCTCAAGGATGACAGCGTGATCTGACCGTCCCCGGCGGTCGCGGCCAGCACAATCTGACTGGCAACCTTGTTGTTGTACTTCAGCGCCCCGAGTTTCACATCCAGTTTGCCTGACAGACGTTTCAGACTGTCTGCCGGCAGGGGGTCCTCGGGGGACTTCCCCATCTTGTCGGCAGGAGCCACCGCCACAGCGCCATTTTTTTCCAGCGCCGGCAGCAGTGCATCCAGATCAAGCTTGTTGATGGCCAGATCGCCTGTAAACTTCACCGCCTCGCCCAGAGAAAGCTCGGCCTGCCCCTGCCCCCGGCTTTGCCCCATCTGCAAGCTCAGATCCGTCAGCCGAATCCGGTCCTGTACCCCGTGCAGCTGTACATCCAGCGCGAAGTCCTGCCCGATGGCATTGATCGTACGCCCCTTTTTCCCCTGGACCCGATCCAGCGCCGTCACGACGTCCGCCGCATCCTTGGCCTTCACCGCGATCTGCCCGGAAAAAACGGAATCAACCCCGCTGAGAATCACACTGCCCATAACGGTGGCCGCGACCCTGTCATCCAGCAAACCCAGTTTCAGGGACAAAGGTACTTTTTTGCCCGGCCGGTTTTTCCCCAGACTGAGATCAACCTTGGTATCCAGTCCTTTGTAGCGGGCGCTGCCTATAATTTCGAACGGTCCGGTGATGCTTTTGAGTTTCAGATTGGCGTTGATCTTCCGCAGTAATTCCATGCGCCCACTGCCCAGATCTTCAAAGCTGATCTGACCATTGACGATCTGGAATTTATCGAGACTGATATCCGCGCCGGAACTTTTCGATGACGTCGCTGCACCGGTATCGGCCTGCTCGGATCCGAATGTCCAGTTCCCACGGCCATCTTCAAGTATTTCAAGCGCAATAACCGGATCGACCAGAATAAACTTTTCAACCTTGACCTTGCCGCCAAACAGGGAAGAAATCACGGACGGGAAACTGACCTTCACATCCAGGGATTTCAGGGACAACATATAATCGGCCCGCCCCCCGGCGATATTGGTCACAGAAACATCTTTTGCCGACAGGGCCGACGTCGGCAAAAGCGACAGGGACATGTCGCCTTTGATCTTGACCTGACGGCCTGTATAATCGGATGCGGTTTGTTCAATTTGGACTTTATATTCATTCCAGTTCAGGAAACTGGGCACAATAAGGATGCCCCCCACCAGTACAACAATCAACAGTCCAAGGCCAAAGCCAAGTTTTTTCAAGTTTCTCTCCGCATTCCCCGAGTTACTTTCGGCTTATTCTTTTAACAATTACGTTATGTCATATCGGGAGTATACATGACACAAGAACCGTGGCAATAATATGTCTTCATTCTGGCAAAAATTATAATTTCCTGCACTGATCCGACCCGATATAACGGGGGTTCACCCCCCGTAGTGAACCGCCATTATCGCCGAAAGGCGTTAACAGATTTCATACATTTCCCTAAAATATTTAACTATTTTGATGACAATATGATAAGTATCGGAGATAAGGTGGCCTTCCAAGAGGTGCCATTCTTTCATCTGTGAAGGAAGGCAAGGAGCTGATGTATGCCTGAAGACACAAAATATGGTCCCGTTCTGCTGGAAACCACCATCAAGGAAGAATGGATTGATTTTAATGGCCATATGAATATGGCCTATTATGTGTTGCTGTTTGATCAGGCACTGACAAATTTTCTTGAAGAACTGGAACTCGGGCTCAATTACGTCCGCACCCACGGCAAATCAATGTTTGCCCTGGAAAATCATGTAACCTATCAACATGAATTGAAACAGGGCGATCCGGTTCATGTTCATTTCCAACTTCTGGATTTCGACAGTAAATTCATGCATTATTTTATGTGTCTCATTCATAGAGACACCGGGGCCCGTTCCGCCACCATGGAACAGATTTCCCTGCATGTGAATATGGAAAATCGTTTGCCAACCCGGTTTTCCCAAGACAAAATAGACCTGTTGCACCAAAAACTGGATCATCATAAAACCTATGGCGTTCCCCGGGAAATAGGCCGGTCAATCGCCATTCGCCGGCCAGCAAAAAAAGCCTCATCTAAACCGGTCACAAAGAATTCTTGACCACAGGGATTGGGAGTAAAGTTCACGTCATGACAAAAATCACTCCCGCTCTATCCCGGCTGATGCTGCTGCTGTCCCAAATGATTGATCTGTTCAAACCCCGAAATGTAGCCCGGAACCTGCGTCAGCGCGACAAACTGATCGGCAGCATTCTCGCCCTGTTGACCGGTATCGGTGTCGCCTATGCCGCGATCGGATTTCGCACCCTGATCTATCTTTCCCAGGAAGTCCTTCTCGGGAATCACAATGAAAATATCCTGTCCCATGTGGATAATCTGCCGGCCTGGAAAATCATCCTGTCGACGGTGACCGGCGGCCTGGTGGTCAGCTTCATTTACCGCTACCTGATGAAAAGCGCGCAACCCGGCAGTATCGCGGATGTCATGGCGGCCAATGCCGTGCATCATACCGTCATCCCGACCCGCAAGGGCCTGTTCAGCGCCCTGGCTTCCGCCATCGCCCTCGGATCAGGCTCTGCCGCCGGCCGCGAAGGGCCGGTGGTCCATCTCGGGGCGACGGTCTCTTCCTGGGTTGCCCAGCGGCTTCACCTGTCCCCCACCATGTCCCGCACCCTCCTTGGCTGCGGCGTGGCGGCGGCGGTATCGGCTTCTTTCAACGCGCCGATCGCCGGCGTGTTTTTCGCGCTGGAAGTGATTCTCGGGCATTATGCCCTGAGCACCTTCGCCCCCATCGTTATCGCCTCCGTTTCTGCCGCGATCGTGGCCCGCATACACATCGGCAATTTCCCCGGCTTTATTATTCCCGATTATTACATCACCACCTTTTGGGAATTTCCCGCCTTTATCCTGCTCGGCCTGATCAGCGCCCTTGCCGCAATTATTTTCATCAAAAGCCTGTTCTTTACCGAAGAATTTGCCCGGAAATTATCTCTGCCCGAATGGGCCCTGCCCCCTTTTGGCGGGCTTGCCATCGGCCTGCTGGCCCTGATCAGTCCCTACATCCTCGGACATGGCTACGGCACCACTGACGGGGCGCTCAAAGAAATTTTTTCCATTCAGACCCTGCTGCTGCTGATTGTGTTGAAAGTCGCGGCCTCGGCCATCGCCCTGGCTTTTCGTTACGGCACCGGCATATTTTCACCTTCCCTGTTTCTCGGCGCCATGGTTGGTGGCGCTTTCGGCTTTGTCGCCGCCGCCGCGGCGGCGCAATTTGGCGGGGTCGAATTCAGTTACGGTCTTTACGCCATTGTCGGCATGGGGGCTGTGTCCTCCGCTGTTCTTGGCGCACCGATTTCCACCATCCTGATTATCTTTGAACTGACCGGGGATTATCAGATCACCATCGCCCTGATGGTGTCAGTGGTGATTTCCAATCTGGTCACGCAGCATTATCTGCGCGCCACATCGGTGTTTCATATGCAGCTCAAACGGATCGGCCTTGATCTGGAAGGCGGGCGCGCCCGTCACGTGATGCGTTCGACACATGTCCATTCCCTGATGCAAAATGACTATGCCATCGCCAGCGATATGGCCAGCATCAAGGATGTGCAACATGTGCTGCTGACCAAGGACCATGATCACATATATATCATTGATGAAGGTTGTAATCTAAAAGGATCTGTCACTCTGGCCGAATTGCGTAAATGCCCAGAAAACACAGAAGAGAATAAAGAAGAGAGCCCGGATGCTCCCCTGACAGCCGCCGATATCTGTCGCCCCGTCACCGCCACCCTGACCCCGAGCGACAATCTGGAAGACGCCTTTCAGAAGTTTGATCAGAGCGGCGAGGAAGCCTTGCCTGTGGTCACCGATGACGAACAGGCGGAGATCGTCGGCATTCTCTATCACAAACAGGTTTTGAAGGCCTATAATCAGGCCCTGCTTTCCGAAAAAGAATAGCCAAAAAAACATATGTCTTTCAGATGATTTTGCAGTATACAGAGAGCATGTCTGACCCATTTGATCTTGATAATTTCGCGGCCGAAGATATTCCCTTCGACGCCGCGCCCGCAGAAACCGCAGCGCCCCTGACCCCGCCCTATATGGAGGGGCTCAACCCGCCGCAACGCGAAGCCGTTGAAACCATCGACGGGCCGTTGCTGGTGCTTGCCGGCGCCGGAACGGGCAAGACCCGGGTGCTGACCACCCGTCTCGCCCATATCCTGGCCATGAACAAATGTTTCCCGGGGCAGATCCTTGCGGTGACCTTTACCAACAAGGCCGCCGCCGAGATGAAAGACCGGGTCGGACGCATCATCGGCAGTGCGGTCGAAAGCATGTATTGGCTCGGCACCTTCCATGCCATCGGGGTCAAAATCCTGCGCCAGCATGGTCACCTTGTCGGGCTGGAAAGCAATTACACCATTCTTGACAGCGACGACCAGCTGCGGCTGATCAAACAGATCGTGCGCAGTCATGACATTGATGAAAAACGCTGGAACCCGAAACTGCTCGCCAGCCTGATCGACGGCTGGAAAAACCGCGGCCTGATGCCGTCCCAGGTGCCTGATCAGGAAGGCCAGGATTATGCCGACGGCCAAGGCAAATTGCTTTATGCCGAATATCAAAACCGGCTGCGCACCCTCAACGCCGCCGATTTCGGTGACCTGATCCTGCTGTGTCTGACCCTGCTGCAGAATAACCCTGATGTGCGGGCCGACTATCAGCGGCGCTTCCGCTATATTCTGGTCGACGAATATCAGGATACCAATGTGGCGCAATATCTGTTGCTGCGTCTGCTCGCTCAGGGCCATCAGAATATCTGTTGCGTCGGCGATGACGACCAGTCGATTTACGGCTGGCGCGGCGCAGAGGTCGGCAATATCCTGCGTTTTGAGAAAGATTTCGACGGGGCGCAGGTGGTGCGGCTTGAGCAGAATTACCGCTCGACCGTTCATATCCTCGGCGCGTCCGGCGGTCTGATCGAAGCCAATCAGAGCCGGCTCGGCAAGACCCTGTGGACCGAAACCGAAGGCGGTGATAAAATCACCGTCAATCCGGTCTGGGACGGTCGTGAGGAAGCCCGGGTGATCGGCGAGATGGTCGAAGACCGGCAACGCCAGAAACAGCCTCTCAGCGAAATGGCCATCCTGGTGCGGGCCGGGTTCCAGACCCGGGAATTTGAGGAACGCTTCCTCACCCTGGGTGTGCCGCATCGCATTGTCGGCGGCTTTCGCTTTTATGAACGCGCCGAAATCCGCGATGTGCTCGCTTATCTGCGTCATATCGCCAACCCCAACGACAGCCTGGCGCTGGAACGGATCATCAATGTGCCCAAACGCGGCATTGGTGACGCCACCGTCAACAAGCTGCACGCCATTTCCCGCAGCCAGAATTGCACCCTGGCCGAGGCGGGCCGTCGCATCATCGACACCGACGAATTACGCGGCAAGGCCAAAAACAGCCTCACCCGGCTGCTCGACGATATCGACCGCTGGCGCGATCAGGCCAAAGACAATGATCATATCGCGCTCGCCGAAACGGTGATGGAGGAAAGCGGCTATTCAGAAATGTGGCGGCTCGACAAATCCCCCGACGCCCAGGGCAAGCTGGAAAATCTCGGCGAGCTGATCCGCGCCATGGAGCCTTTCACGGATCTGGCCGAATTCCTTGAGCATATCGCGCTGGTGATGGAGAATGCCCACAATGATCAGCAGGACAAGATCAACATCATGACCCTGCACGGCGCCAAGGGACTGGAATTTGACACCGTCTTCCTGCCCGGCTGGGAGGAAGAGCTGTTCCCCAGCAAGAAATCCCTGGAAGAACAGGGCCCCAAGGGGCTGGAGGAAGAACGCCGTCTCGCCTATGTCGGCCTGACCCGCGCCCGCAAGGAAGCCCATATTTTCCATGTAGCCTCACGCTATCTTTATGGCAATTACACCAGCCCCCTGCCGTCACGCTTTATCAGTGAACTGCCGGCGGATCATGTGGAGATCCAGCAGTCCCAAGGCATGTATGGTCAGGCGACGCCAGGAGGTTTCTCGGAAAGTTTCTCCGGGGGCGGGGCCACGCAAAAATGGTCACAAGGCTATGACCCCGGACAGTCAGGGTCCTATCAACTCGACCGCAGCCGGTCCAAAAGCCCCCGCGCCGGGGCCAGGCCCGCCTCCAAAACAGCCGCCCCTTCCGCCTTTAAAGTCGGCGACCGGGTGTTTCATGATAAATTCGGTTATGGCATCGTGATCCTGCTTGATGGCAACAAGCTGGAAGTTGATTTTGAAATGAGCAGCAGCCGCAAGGTTATGGACAGCTTCGTCAAACCCGCATAAGAGCTAATGCAGGATCACATGATCCTTACGTCGGGATTTGTCTTTTACTTTGGCCGGGTTGCCATACACATGCACTTCACCCGACCCGACAACATAAACCTTGATGGCGTTCCGGGCGAAGACCTCAATATCACCGGCGCCGCCCAGATCAACACCCACTTGGTTGCAAAGGTATTTGCGTCCGGAAAAGTCACCGACACCGTTGACTTCAATCATCAGGCTGTTGCATTTGCCGGACAGGTCAACATCGCCGCTGCCGTTAATCACAACTTCGCTGGTATCCACACCGGCAATATCTCCGGCAACATCACCAGACCCGTTGATCTCTATTTTAAGCTCTTCGACCTTACCTTCAAAATTGATGGTGCCGCTGCCATTGATGACCGCCTTGAAAATTCCCCCTCTCAGGTCCCGCACATCGGCATCGGATGATCCGTTCAGGGTAAGTTGTTTCAGCTTGGGGGTAAAAATATCGATCGAGGGCACTTCCCCCCGCCAAGAGGAATAGCTGTCCCGCTTATTCTCTATCACCAGGGTCTGGCCTTTGACATAGACCTTGAGGAATTTCAGATCCTGTTCGTCGCCAGAGGCGACAATACCATAATCCTTGGCGACTTTCACACGAACATTAACCGAGGTATTGATGCTTATCTTGTAAAATTCCTCGAGATCATAATCCTGCTCGCCGACGACCACTTCATGGTCGTCAGCCGAAGCCAGGTATAAAATGGCGCCGATGGCAAAAGCCGCTATCCCGAAAAGCTTTAAATAACTCATTACAACATCTCCCGCCGGCAATTGCCGACTCTGCTTCGCTTACTCTTACCATAGCGCTATACAGATGTCATTTCTCATCATGAACGATAAAGTCAGAGCTGCCACTGGAGCGGTTCTTGATGGATTTCGGGTTGCCATACACGTCGACATCGGAACTGCCGCTGGTGCTGACCTGAATTGATTCACTGGCATACAGCATCGCATCGCCAGAACCGCTGATCCGGCTGTGGACCGTGGCACAGGTCAGATCCCGGGCGGAGAAATCCCCGGATCCGCTGATGGACATTTGCAGGGTCTTGCAATCCCCTACAAGTTTGATATCGCCGGAACCGTTGATTTCAGCCGAAACTGATTCTGCATCAAAGCGGGACGTGGAGACATCGCCGGATCCATTGATCTGAATGTCCAGCGCATCGCTTTTTCCATTAAAGGTAACATCCCCGGACCCATTGATCTGCAATTCGAAAGATGTGCTGTCCACATCACGAATTTTTGCATCGGACGAGCCATTGACAACGAATGTCGTCAGCTCTTTCAGGTTCACCGTCGCTTTCATCTCGCCAATGCGCCCACTATGTTTTTTCTTCTTGATATACAGGGTATCTCCCTTGACCAGAACAATGATCTTTTCCAGATCATCGGCATCCCCCGTGAGGGAGAACTTCTGGTTTTTGCCAACGGAAACATCCAGATCGACAGGGGCGTAAATCTTTATTTTCGAGAAGGTGTCCAGTTTCATATCTTTTTCCGCGGCAAACGCCACAGGGGACAAGACCATGCTGGCAAGCGCAATCATGCTGATTTTAGGTAAAATAGTCATCGTAAATTCCTGTTTGCTAAATCTTGTTTTATATTTATTTGTTATGAATGGTGATGTTGCTGAACAGACTTTTGTCTTTTTTCACCGTCGCCGGATTACCGTACAAATCAATATTGCCGATACCGTTAATGTCCAGGGTCGCGCTCTTCGAGCCATATACCTCGGCATTACCCGCGCCATTGATTTCCACAGTGACCGCCTCACATTTCAGGTCTTCGCCTGAAAAATTACCGGCCCCGTCAAGCTCCACTGTCAATGTACCGCACCGGCCATCAATTTCGATATTGGCGGCGCCATTGACCTCAAACCCGAGATCATCACTGTCAACATCAGAGATGTGCGCATCCACCGCGCCATTGACATCAAGGCCCGTAAACTTAGGCATGGTAATGGTGATGCGATAGTCGGAATCAAATTTGAAGTTTTTCTTCTTCTTTTTGCCTTCATATCCGATGATCAGGGCATTGTTTTTTACCTGGGTGGTGATTTTTTTGGCCCATTCTTCAGACCCGTTCAGGGTTACGGCATAGCTGTCGCCGATTTTCACGTCCAGGCCGACACCGGCATCATCAATGACAATTCTTTCAAAATCCCCGTGTGATCTGCTCTCCGTGACGTCGGATATTTTTTCTGCTGTTGCAATGGCCACACCCATTAAGCTAAATCCAGTGGCGATCGCAATCAATGAGGCTGTTTTTTTCATTTATATTACTCCTTTGTTGCCTTCCCACTATACAGAAGTTGTTCAAAGCAACACAATAGCCTGCACCTCTTCTCATCTCAGAATCTCCCGCGTTAGTCGCATTTAGCCCCCAAGAAGCCTTACTTTCCCGCGTTCGCACTATTTTTTCGCCCTGAAATAGCTTTTCCTGTATAAGGCGAAAGACTCACGAAACAGCCCTGTAAAAAAACGCAAGAGACATGACATTATGACAAGTTGGAAAATCGAACTAAAGGTCGCTCTCGATCTTATCCCGATGGTGGAAGACATCCTCTATGGGCTTAATATTGATGATTTTCCCACCCTGTCCGACTTTGAAATCATCGAAGGCGATCATATTCGTCTGGTGGAAGGCTATTTCACGATAAAGCCCGATGTGACGCTTCTGAAAAGCCGCCTGCAGGATATGATCCCGACACTGGATCTGGCCGCCTGCGACATTACGCTGAGCGCCACAGAAGACAAGGACTGGGTATCCGAATCCCAGAAACTGCTGACCCCGGTTGACGCCGGGAAATTCTTTGTCTACGGCAGTCACGACGCCGATAAGGTGCCCGCCGACCGCATCAGTCTTCTGGTCGAAGCAGGCCAGGCCTTCGGCACCGGGCAACATGAAACCACCCACGGCTGCCTGCTGGCCATCGGCGAACTGAGCGAAACGCTTACCGGGGAGAACGCCCCCCGCACCGCGCTTGATCTCGGCTGTGGTTCCGGCCTGTTGGCCTTGGCGATGGCCAAAGTCTGGCCAATCACCATCACCGCCAGCGACATTGATCCCATCGCCACCGAAACCACCCTGATGAATGCGGCCGCCAATCAGGTGCCGGTGGTCGCGCTCGACGCCGGAACGCCGGGGCTCGCCGCCCTGACCAGTGACGGATTCGATCAGACCGATCTCGGACGCGCCGGTCCCTATGATGTGATTGTCGCCAATATTCTGGCCAAACCCTTGCAGGATATGGCCGCTGATGTGGTCGCCAACCTGAGCCCGACCGGCAGTCTCGTGCTTTCCGGCCTGCTCGCAACCCAGGAAGACGCTGTCTGCGCCGCCTATGCCGAACAAGGGATGATACTGATCAAACGTTATCCCCGCGGCGAATGGCACAGTCTGCTGCTTCGGCGGAAATAATTTCTGTTCCAGCCTTTTATTTCAGGGGGAAACTGCCCGGCAGATGCTTGGCGCCGCACAGGAATTTCTTATCGCGGTAGGCATAGGGCCAGTCACGGGCCGTGGCAAGATTATGACAGAACTCCGCCACCCGGTCACGGCTTTCCGACCCGATATTAAGCCGGCGTAGATCCGTCAGGAACAACAATGCGTCGGTAAAAATCACCTCTTCCAGCGTGGTGCGGGTCAAGGCCGCGCGGCTCAAATCGGCAAAGGAAAAGTCGATCTGTTTTAAGGTCAGGCTGCGAAATATGCTGTGGCTGAGATCGGCGCCAGAGAAGTCGATATTTTCCATCTCCGCTGTCCGGAAATCAATCCCCGGCAGATGCGCGCCGCGAAATTTAACCTGACGCAGGACCGGACGGCGAAACCAGCTCCCGGTGAAGTCGGCAAGGGAAAAGTCGCTGTCGGTCCATTTCACATTTGGAAACTGGCTGTGGCGCAGATCGCTCCCGACAAACCGGCTGCCAACGATTTCCACCCGCAGGAAACTGGCCCGTGACAGATGGCTTGCCGAAAAGTCACTGTCTTTGATAAAGGCGCCGTCAAAAACAGTCCCGTCCAGTCGGGCATCCCTGAAATTCGCGCCCACAATCCGGGTCGTGCCGAGATTGGCATGTGACAGAACCACGCCGGAAAGATCAAGTCCCGATAAATCCGCATGACAGAGATTGAGCCGCCGCGGGTCCTGTGGGTCCGGAGGCAGGACTTCGGTCGCCCAGGCCTGATGCGCGGCCAGACGTTGTGGCAGGTCCTGCGGCAGCCAGCCCGGCGGGTTGGGGCATGTCTCCGCCCGGATTCCTCCTGTAAAGATCACCAGGCTGATCAGGCTTATCAAGAAAGACCGGGCCAGAAACGACCAGAAACGACAGGACAGCATAAATGTTTCAATTCTTTTGGTTATTTGCATCAACAGGGGTTCATATCATCATATTTCAGGTTTTTTGCCAACAAAATTCCATTTAATTGATACCGGGTCCTTCCCTCCGCCATATTTGCCCTTATAGTATAAGGTATGACAGATCATCCCAACTCACCTCCGCCGCCTTCCCCTTGGGGACGACGGCCTGAAGACCCGGGTCCCGATGGCCCCCGACACCCGAAACGCCCCCCGCACGGGGTGCATCGCAAATCGCGTTTCACCCTGTTTCTTCTCGGCGTGATTGCCTTTTTACTGTTGTTGATTGGTGTGGCGTGGCTGTTACCGGATGAAAGCGCCCGGAATATACAAATGGGCGGGCTGCTGTATGACGGCTTGTTGCTCGCTTTCGTCGGCGCGGGTCTGTGGGCCCATGTCGCCTCGTCACCGGGACAAGCGCTGCGCCACCTTGCCGGCTGGGTGATCATTGGCGGAATCCTGGCTCTGGGCTACAGCGTCTGGACCGGCGCCGGTCGTCTGGGCGGGGAACTCGACGTGACCCGCGGCATACAGGAAGAAGGCAGCATCAGTTTTCGCGCTGACCGCAGTGGCCATTATTTTGTCCGCGCCCGGGTCAATGGCGCCGAAGTTCTCTTTATGGTCGACACCGGGGCAAGCGATGTCGCCCTGACCCGCAAGGACGCCAACCGGATCGGTCTGCCGGTGGACCGGATTAAATTCGACCGGCCCTATAGCACAGCCAACGGCATTACCTATGGCGCCGGCGTGGTTCTCAAGGAGATTGAACTCGGACCGATCCAACGACGGAACATCCGGGGATCCATCGTGAAGGAAGGATTGGAATATTCTCTGCTGGGCATGAGTTTTTTAAATCAGCTTTCCGGCTACAAAGTATCGAATGGCATATTGACATTATACCCGTGAAGCCCCACATATTCTTTTTTCACGAAGAAGTGAAGGGGCGTTTCTTTTCTTGCTCGTGCAAATAGCTATGTTGTTTACAGGTGCGACAGCCGTCGCCTAACCCCAAGATGCAGTTGAGATTGCTTATGCCCACATCACATACACCACACTCGCCTTCTCTGGCGTCTTCTCTCGCCAAAGATGCCCTCATCGAAAACAAACAACAGCTGATTGATTATATCGCCGCCGGCAACAAACCCAAGAGCGACTGGACCATCGGCACCGAACATGAAAAATTCGGCTTTTGCATGAAGAACCTGAAACCGGTGCCCTACGAAGGCACCCGCGGCATCCGGGCCATACTCGAAGCCATGCAGGAATTTGGCTGGGCCCCGATGCTGGAAGGCGAAACCATCATTGGCCTGACCAAGGACGGCCAGTCGGTGACCCTGGAGCCCGGCGGGCAACTGGAATTGTCCGGCGCCATGCGCAAGACCCTGCATGAAACCTGTTCTGAGGTCTCCAGCCACCTGAAACTGACCAAGGCCGTGAGCGAAAAACTCGGCATCGGCTTCCTCGGCGTGGGATTCAACCCCAACACGGCCCGCAATGATGTGCCGATCATGCCCAAGGGCCGCTATGTCATCATGCGCAACTATATGCCAAAGAAAGGCAATCTCGGGCTCGACATGATGCTGCGCACCTCGACCATACAGGTTAATCTCGACTATGCCAGCGAAGCAGATATGGTCAAGAAATTCCGGGTGTCCCTGGCGCTGCAGCCTCTGGCGACGGCGCTGTTCGCCGCCTCTCCCTTCACCGAGGGCAAGCCCAACGGCTTTCTCAGCTACCGCAGCCATATCTGGACCGATACGGACCCGGACCGTTGCGGCATCATGCCGTTCATTTTCGAAGACGGCATGGGATTTGAAGCCTATGTAGATCATGTCCTTAATGTACCGATGTATTTCGTCTATCGTGACGGTAAATATATTGATGTCGCCGGTCAGTCCTTCCGTGACTTCCTGCGCGGCGAGTTACCTGGCTATCCCGGGCACAAGCCGACGATACAGGACTGGGAAGACCATATGAGCACCCTGTTCCCGGAAGTTCGCCTGAAGAAATTCCTCGAAATGCGCGGCGCCGACGGCGGCACCGGCAATCGCATTTGTGCCCTGCCCGCCTTGTGGACCGGACTGCTGTATGATCAGGTTAGTCTGGATGCGGCTTGGGACATGGTCAAGAACTGGACAGCCGAGGAACACGCCTATTTACGTGATAACGTGCCGGCTCAAGCTCTGCACACGCCCTTCCGGGGAGGAACTGTCCTCGATCTGGCGCAACAGATGGTGGCCCTGTCCTCTGACGGCCTCAAGCGTCGGGCGCAGATCAACAGCACCGGTGAAGACGAGCGTATTTTCCTGAATCCCCTGCTGACCATTCTTGATCGCGGCCAGACCGTGGCGGAAGAAATGCTGGAGAAATACAACAGCCCGGTGGATCAGGGCGGCTGGGGTGGTGACATCACAAAAATCTTCAAGGATTACGCGTTTTAAGAGATCACCTGTTTTAGAAGGCAGCGCATCGACTAATCAAGTTTGTTCATATCTTCAAAGATATCCGACTTGTTCTGACAGTCGAGGATGCTTTGGGTCATTTCCCGCATCATCTTGAAATACAGGTCCGGTTCGGTGTCCAGATAGACACCGAGCGGATCAACCACGCCGAATCCGGCCTTGGTGCCGCTCATGACAACCGTCGCAATGCGCGGATGCGCGCCGGGCGTACCCAAGACACAAGTCACATTTCTTTCGCGGGCAATTTTCTTCAATACTTTAAGATGCTTGGCGCTCGGGTTCTGATCTGAGCGCAGCAGAATGGCCCCGACACTTTTCAGACCGAAAGCCCGCTCGAAATACTGGAAAGCATCATGATAGACAATCATCGGCTTTTCCCGCAGCGGCCGCAGTTTTTCCCGGATTTCCTCTTCCATGGCATAGAGACGCGCAATGGTCTTCTGGGCGTTTTCGATATAGGTCAGGCGGTTATAAGGATCATGGTACGACAACACCTCCTCAATCACCTGAACCATGCGCCGGGCATTGGCCGGGTCAAGCCAGACATGAAGGTCATTCTCACCTTCACTATGCGTCTCGTCATCGTCAACAACATCCTTGTACCAGACTTTACTGGTTCTGTAGGGCATCAGATTGATTTCTTTTTGCTGCGCCATTGGGACAGCCATGAAACTCCCGTAATTGCGCTTGAAAATACGCTTCAGGAATGTTTCCATGTCCGGATCAATATAAAATACCACATCAGAATTGTGTATCTGGCGAATATTGGATGGTTTAAGCCGGTAAATATGGGGGTCCAGCCCCCCCTTGACCATCAAATCCAGATTGCCCTTGTCGCCCATGACACTGGCCACCAGCGAATACAACGGCTTAATGGTGGCAATGACCTTCAGGTCCTTAGCCGCGGCCGGAAGGACCGGAATCGCCAGCATCAGCACCACCAGCATATAGCGGCACATACCCTTGAAAAGCCTTCTATATGAAGATCCCCGGCGACTGGTTTCCCGGTGCCGGAAAATGTGTAATTCTGTCATATTCATATGATGCAAGATGCCATTGAAGAGATAACGATGCAAGGCGTGCGTAAAGCTGCCCCCTCAAATAAGCGAAAATGCGCGCTTGAGGCCGTAAATAATATCGTCAAAAACCCGGGTCCTGTTCGTTTTCGTAATAATATAACATATGTAAGCATCTCCCCATAAAGTCAAGCTTTATAGTGGGTTTTTTTACCGAAAAATCAGTAACCTTTTGTTAACCATTTGCCTCTAACACCCTCTTAAATGTGAATTGAATGGTTATTTACAGATAATTTTCATTGTAACTCATTCCATAATATTAGTTATACATGTAATTCTAAATTAATAATTACTGATATAACATCACTGAAAGTGATTTGCCTTATACGCATTTCAAAACTGAGGAAAACTATGCTGAACGAAATAACCGCGGGAGAGGATATCTTCTTGG
Organism: Paremcibacter congregatus; assembly: GCF_006385135.1. GTDB lineage: Bacteria > Pseudomonadota > Alphaproteobacteria > Sphingomonadales > Emcibacteraceae > Paremcibacter > Paremcibacter congregatus. The sequence continues at coordinate 320,934 of NZ_CP041025.1, read as the reverse complement.
AAGAACATGATGTCATTGTAAGCAAAACAGACCTAAAAGGCCGGATACTGTATGTGAATGAAACATTTCGCCGCATTAGCCAATTTAGCGAACAGGAACTGGTGGGCGAACCCCATAGCATCATCCGCCATGCCGATATGCCCCGCTGTATTTTCAAATTGCTCTGGCAAAAGCTGGACGCGGATGAGGAAGTTTTCGCGTATGTCAAAAACCGTTGTAAGAATGGCGACTATTACTGGGTATTTGCCCATGTGACGCCGTCCTATGATTCCACCGGGAAAAAAGTCGGATATCATTCCAACCGGCGGGTGCCCCCGCAAAACGAACGTGGCGTTATTGAAAGCCTTTATCGCTTCCTCAAAGATATCGAGGAATCCTACGCCAATAAAAAAGAAGGCATGCAGGCCGCATATGACATCCTCAGAGGAATGCTGAAAGAACAGGGCACCACTTACGATCAGTTCATATTTGAATTTGCATCGTTTCTGTCCCGGGAAACCATCGACAGTTTTCTCGACGACTATCGCCCCGCGACACACACCATATCCCAGACACAAAACGGCTAAGGACACTTAAACTATGAGCATTCTTTCATTTCTTACTCGGCAGCCGCCAGCCCCCCGGTCAGATCACCTGCGCGCCGCGACAACAGATGAAAAACTTTCAGAAGCACCCAACAGCTATAAGGAGGCGTTGGAAAAAATCCACGCCATCTTCCGGAAATCCTGCAACGGTGATATGGAACCCCGCATTTTGGATGTCGAATCATCAGATCCCCTGATTGCTGAAACCTACACAATACTGAATGACTTTCTTGACCGTACTGACGCCTATATTCGCGAATCTTCCACCACAATGGAAAAAGCGTGCGACAAGAAATATTACCGGCGTTTTCTGCAAAACGGTTTTAGCGGCAGTTTCCGGCGCGGAGCAGTGATCATTGATGCCGCCCGAAAGAACATGCAGGACATCGAAGAAGAAAACCATGACCGTACCTTCGATCTGGCCAATAGTTTCGAGTCTCATATTTCCACTGTCGTCGAGTCTTTATCTGAATCAGCCAATCTTCTGGGGACGTCTTCGTCAACAATGTTGTCCATGGCGAAGGATACTTACCTGCAAACAGAAGAAGTCGCCAGCGCCACCCAACAGGCCACCGACAATGTCGGCGCCGTCGCATCGGCAACCGAGGAACTCTCCGGGTCCATCAATGAAATCCTGCATCAGGTCGAAGCCTCATCCAGGGCGATCAAGGACACCGTCGTCGGTGCCGAAAGCGCCGGACAGGCCGTCGCCAGCCTTGAACAATCCGCCAACGAAATCGACAATGTCGTTGAGCTGATCCGCACCATTGCCGGTCAAACCAACCTTCTCGCCCTAAATGCCACCATAGAGGCGGCCCGCGCCGGAGAAGCCGGCAAAGGTTTTGCCGTTGTCGCCTCCGAAGTAAAAAACCTCGCCAGCGAAACATCCCGCGCGACCGATGATATTGTCAGCCAGGTGGAAAACATCCAGAGCGCCGTTAAAACCACCATCGATGTTATCCGCGACATTCAGGAAAAGGTTGGCCAGGTTGATGAATTTTCCGTTTCTATCTCGCAAACCGTCGATGAACAAAACGCCGCCACCCGGGAAATCTCCCGCAACATACAACAGGCCGCCAGCGGCACGGTTCTGGTGTCCGATAATATTGGCAAGATCAGTGAAGCCTCCGGAAATACCTCCAGGATGGCAACAGAGGTCGGCACAACCACGTCAGAGATCACCCGGCAAATTTCCGACATGGACAAGGCCGTCAAGGAGTTTGTGAAAACAATCATCACCTGAAAAGAACGCCCAGATCAGGCTGTCCGCTTATCCGTCGTGGGTCAGCCGTCTTTTTTTGCCTTAATATTTCCCTATTTCCCGCATATCTGATAAAGAGATAATCAACAGGTAACAAATGGGTTGGCGCTTTCTGGCTTTGCTGTGCTATAGTCGGGCAAAAGGGGCGTGAATTCAGGCGAGATTTCGGAAGTCAGACGCGACGGCGTGACGTCATGACGTAAACCCGAGGATATGGGATAAGTATGATTTTGAAGAATAAGTTCAATAAAGTGGTGACCACAATTAAACCGCTTATGGTTTCTGTCATGGTGGTGGGGTTGCTTGCGGCCTGCTCCGGAACCGATCGCCTGAAATATCAGGAACGTTCCGTCACTGAGATTTATGAGCTCGCCTTGGGATATCTCAATAAAGGCCAGTATAAATACGCCGCCGTCGCCTTTGACGAGGTCGAGCGTCAACACCCTTATTCTTCCTGGGCCCGTCGATCTCAATTGATGTCCGCCTATTCCTATTTCAAGGCCAACAAGCTTGACGAAGCCATTCTGGCGGCGGAACGGTTTGTCTCCCTGCATCCCGGCAACAAAGACGCGGCCTATGCCTATTACCTGATCGGGATCTGTCATTACAAACAGATTGCTGACGTGCGGCGCGATCAAAAGGAAACTGAACTGGCCATGGCGTCCCTGAGTGAAGTGGTCCGCCGCTTTCCTTTCAGTAAATATGCCACCGACGCCAGGCTGAAAATTGAACTGACCCGCGACCATCTGGCCGGCAAGGAAATGGAAATCGGCCGCTTTTATCAGAAAAATGACGATTATTTCGCCGCCATTTCCCGTTTCTCGAATGTTGTGCAAAAATACCAGACCACCAGCCACGTGCCGGAAGCCCTGCATCGCCTGACCGAATCCTACATGGCCGCGGGCATTCTGCCGGAAGCCTATAAAACGGCGGCCGTGTTGGGGGCCAACTACCCCAAAAGCGAATGGTATGAATACAGCTATGCCCTGATGCAGAAGTATAACGTTCAAAAGCCGGAATAAACGGTAAAAAAACCATAACAAGCGGGGTGGATTTCCCCGAGGAGTGTCTCGGATGCTCACGAGCCTGACCATTAGCAATATCGTCCTCATCGACCGTCTTCACATTGACTTTGAAGGCGGCCTTTGTGTCTTGAGCGGCGAAACCGGCGCCGGGAAATCCATTCTCATGGACAGTCTCGGCCTGGCCATGGGGTCACGCAGCGGCCGTGAACTCGTACGTCACGGCACCGAAAAAGCCAGCGTGATCGCCGACTTCTCCCTTGACCCGACCCATCATATCTGGGGCTTTCTCCGCGATCAGGATATCCCCCATGAGGGCGGTCAGGTGATCCTGCGCCGCACCCTGACCCAGGATGGCCGCAGCCGCGCTTTCATCAATGACCAGCCGGTCAGCGTCAGCCTGCTGCGCGATGTCGGCGATATGCTGGTGGAAATCCACGGGCAGCATGACGAACGCGGCCTGCTCAATGCCGCCGGGCATCGTAACATTCTGGATAATTACGGCCAGTATGGCCCGCTAACCGCCGCCGTCCGCATGGCCCACAACCATCTGACTTCTCTGCAAAAACAGCTCGCTGCTGAACAGGCCAAGCTTGATCAGGTCAAGGCCGATGAAGATTACATCCGCCACAATCTCGAAGAACTGGCCAGCCTGCGCCCGGTGGAAGGCGAAGAGACCACCCTAGCCGATGAACGCAGTCGCATGATGCAGGGCGAACAAATGTCCGGCGGCCTCACCGATGTGCTGAAAAATCTGCTGGATAACAACGGCGTCGATGCGGCCCTGCGCTCGATCATCCGCCGTCTGAGCCGCATGTCCGGTCAGGACAAGGGATTGCTTGATCCGGTGGTCATGTCGCTCGACCGGGCGGCCAACGAAACCTCTGACGCCATCGCCCAGCTGGAAGAGACATTACGTAATCTTGAATTTGATCCCCGGGAACTGGAAAATACCGAGGAACGCCTGTTCGCGCTCCGGGCCGCCGCCCGCAAGCATCACTGTCAGGTCGACGACCTGCCGCGTGTACTGGTCGATTTTGAAGAAAAGCTGCGGGCACTGGAATTTGGCGATGAGGAAGTGCACCGCCTGAAAGCCGAGGTGGTCACGGCCCGCCAGACATTTGAACAAGCCGTCCACAAGCTTTCCGCCGCCCGCGCCACCGCCGCCGGTGAACTCGACGGACTGGTCAATGCAGAAATGCCGCCCCTGAAAATGGAAAAAGCCCGCTTTCAGACCCATCTTGAACCGCTGGCACCGGAAGACTGGCACAGTGATGGCGGCGAACGGGTCGAATTCCAGATTTCCACCAATCCCGGCGCACCCTTTGGCGGCCTGATCAAGGTGGCGTCCGGTGGCGAATTGTCCCGCTTTATTCTCGCCCTGAAAGTGGTGCTCGCCCGGCAAAGCACCGTCCCGACCCTGGTGTTTGATGAAATTGACCGCGGTGTCGGCGGCGCCGTTGCCGATGCGGTCGGCGAACGCCTGAAACGCCTGTCGGGAGAAGCCCAGGTTCTGGTGATCACCCATTCACCGCAAGTGGCGGCCCGGGGCGCCAATCACTGGCTGATCGAAAAGACCGAGAAAATCAAGGGCGGCGATGTCTATACCAATGTCACCGCGCTCGACCCCACAGACCGTCAGGAAGAAATCGCCCGGATGCTGGCCGGGGCCACAGTGACCCGGGAAGCCCGCGCCGCCGCCGCAAGCCTGATGCAGAATTAACCCCGTGCCTGATGCAGAGTGACCATGACCGAATTTCGTTCCATACCCGTAACTGAACTGACAAAAGAACAGGCCACGCGGGAACTTTCTGCTCTCGCCGCAGAAATATCGCGTCATGACGCGCTCTATCACGGCAAGGATGCGCCGGAAATTTCCGATGCGGAATATGATTTGTTACGAATCCGTAACAATGAAATCGAGACCCGTTTTCCCGACCTGACACGCCCCGACAGCCCGAGCGGGAAAGTCGGCAGCGCCCCGGCCAGCGGTTTCCGGAAAGTCGCCCACGCCCGCCCCATGTTGTCGCTCGACAACGCTTTCAGCAGCGAAGATGTAGCCGATTTCGTCGCCAAGGTGAAACGCTTTCTCAACCTGACACCGACCGACGAAATGACCTTGATGGCGGAACCTAAAATTGATGGTCTGTCAGCGTCTCTGCGTTATGAAAAAGGCCGTCTGGTCCAGGGCCTCACCCGCGGCGATGGCCGGGTCGGCGAGGATATCACCGCCAACCTCAAGACCGTTGTCGATATCCCTCATCATCTGGCCGGCAATGACTTTCCCGATGTGGTGGAAATCCGCGGCGAAGTCTACATGGCCAAGGATGATTTTTTTGCTCTGAACAGCCAGCAGGAAGAAGCCGGCAAGCCCCCGTTCGCCAACCCGCGCAATGCCGCCGCCGGATCATTGCGGCAATTGGACAGCCGCATTACCGCTGCCCGCAAGTTGCGGTTTTTCGCCTATGGCTGGGGCGCACATTCCGCCGCCTTCGGGGACAGCCAGTCGGCCTGCCTTGACCAGATGCGCCGCTGGGGCTTCACCATCAATGACCTGGCGGTGATCTGCGACAGCGCCGAAGCGGCGATTCGCCAGTATGAGATCATCGGCGCCGCCCGCGCCGAGCTGCCCTATGACATTGACGGCGTGGTCTATAAGGTCAACCGGCTGGATTTGCAGGAACGTCTGGGATTTGTCGGCCGTGCGCCGCGTTGGGCCATCGCCCATAAATTCCCGGCGGAAAAGGCCCTGACCATTCTGAAAGACGTTAATTACCAGGTCGGCCGCACCGGGGTGATCACGCCGGTGGCGCGTCTGGAGCCCGTCACTGTCGGCGGCGTGGTGGTGTCCAACGCCACCCTGCATAACGCCGACGAAATAGAACGTCTTGGCATCAAGATCTGTGATAAAGTGGTGGTGCAGCGGGCCGGTGATGTCATTCCGCAAGTGGTGGAAGTCGCCGAAACATCGGACCAGAGCCAGCCGATTATATTTCCCGCCACCTGCCCGTCCTGCAACAGCCATCTGGAACGGGAAGAAGGTGAAGTGGCCTGGCGCTGTTCCGGCGGCCTGATCTGCCCGGCGCAAAGGCTCGAACGGCTGCGCCATTTCGTTTCGCGCAATGCCTTTGACATTGATGGGCTCGGCAGCAAGCAGATCGAATTTCTCATTGAACAGAAAATGATCGCCAGCCCGGCGGATATTTTTACCCTTGAAGACCGCTACAGCGACGGCCTGGTGCAGTTAAAGAATTTCGAAGGCTGGGGCGAGCTGTCAACAAAAAACCTCTGGGCGGCGATTGAGGTCAAGCGGCGCATGCCCATGGACCGCTTTTTGTTTGCCCTCGGCATCCGCCATATCGGGCAACAGAACGCGCGACTTCTGTGTCTGAATTACCTGACCATGGATAAGCTGCAGGCGGCGATGATTGCGGCCCAGGATCCCGACAGCGACGCCCATGCCGAACTGTTGAGCATAGACGGCATCGGCCCCAAGGTCGCCGACACCCTGATCAATTTCTTTGCCGAACCGCAAAATATGGACGCCCTCGATAAGCTGCGCGCCCAGGTCGAGGTCGAGGACTTCGAAGCCCCCGAAACCGACAGCTCTCCCGTTGCCGGCAAGATTGTTGTCTTTACCGGCAGTCTGGAAAAAATGACCCGGCAGGAAGCCAAGGCCTCGGCGGAAAAGCGCGGCGCCAAGGTATCTGGCTCTGTTTCTAAAAAAACCGACCTGCTGGTCGCTGGTCCCGGAGCCGGATCCAAGCTCAAAAAAGCGCAAGCCCTGGGCATCAAAACCCTGAGCGAAGACGAGTGGATTGCGCTGATTGGCTAGGCCTCTCTCTTTTCTCGCCTCTTGCTAACATGTAACAAGATAACACCTTTCCCGTCAGCCATGCGTTATGTGCATGGCTGGGATGCGAAAACTGGCTCTACTCATTCCTCTGGAGTGAGCCTACATACACGGCATCGGCAGGGTGACAATCACAAGTCGATAAAATGTAACTTAGAATACTCATGGTTTTTAGAAATTAAATTTCAACAGGTTTCTTTATAAAGGTTTAGATCAATGACTAATTTTGTAACAACATACAATTTCATGGATCTGTTGAAGGACAAAGGTTTTGCTCCTCAGACAGATGTAACTTCCCTCGAGCTGGTTTCCGTTTTCAACGGCCTGCTGGGCAAACTGTCTTCGCAAGTTGAGCAGACAACCGCCGATTACGACTTCATGGACCTTATGCAAGACAAAGGTTTTGTCCCGACCCCAAGCAACGACAACGACCTGAACATCAAGGTTGCTTGACACCCCGTTCCCTACAGTAGTTGAGTATTGCCCCGTATAACCTGTGACATGTCACAGGTCGTGCGGGGTCTTTTTTTTGCACAATGTCCCCCGTCAAACCCGCAGTAAAAAACCCCCGACCATCACTGATCGGGGGTTTGTTGGATTTAACGGTCAACGGCGCCTAGCTTTTCGCGGGATAAAGCGCCTGATCAATGGTGTATTTCAGGAAATCGCGATGGGCGCGGGTATCCGAACCGCCCCGCCGGGATTTCGCCATCCAGTCACTGACCCGATTGAGGTTGGCAAACGCCGCCGCATGGGCCTGATGTGAAATCGCTTTGTTTTTCACTATTCCGACCAAACGCTTGATGTAGGACACCTGCAGATTCTGACGATAGCTGTTCACATCACCTTTCAGGTCAGCCTCAAAAATTGCATCGGTCAATTCACCCATCATCTCGGCAACGGAATAGTCGTTGCCATATAACCCGCTGTCGGTGATTCTCTGCAAAACATCCTTATGGGTGAGATGCGATAGAATGCCTTCCTGAATTTTCAGAATACGCCCATGCATTTTCGGATCTTCGCCCTTGCTGCGGAAATCAAAGCCGCGACGTTGCGGCTGCAGGTGACTGATCAGCTCTGCCGGGTAAGCAAAGGCGTCAGGGGCGAAAATTTCAGCCCGCAACAGCCCCATTGCCCGCTTCTGATCGGCTTTTGACACCGGCACATAAGGCGCCTTGGCGACGGTGTCCTGGCCCACAAAAGCCCGATCCACATAGACCCCGCCAATATAGCGGGAAATCACGCCCCCGGCGCGCCCCTTGGCCCCGCTCAGGATAAAGAAAGCATCGCGCAATTCATGCCAGGACTGTCCCGTTTCATCGTATTTTTCCAGCAAGGTCGACAGTGTGTCTTCCGACAGGGCTATTTCATGGGCGGCGAAGGCAATCGCATCCCCGGACATATCCCCGATCATCACCCGCGGATCAATCGCTTTCCCCGGGGCCCGCATGTCATCGGCATCATTGCCAAACGCCAGCGCCGGCTCGCCAGAGCGTTCCAGCAGGGCCCGCCGCTTGGCCGGGTCTTCCAGATCCGGTGAATAACCGAATTCGATCGCCCAAAGATCATAGGGACCCGGCTTCATGGTATAGAACTGCCCCTGGGGTTTTCCTTTGCCGGCAATATTGATCGCCGGATAATCCATCACCGATCCTGCCAGACCAACCTTGCTGGTCAGGTCTGTATCATGAATGTCCTTGTATGCATGAAGCTGGGTCGCCTTCATATTGTGATTGAGGCCCAGGGTATGCCCCACCTCATGCAGGGTCAGATAGTAGAGCCCTTGTTTGACAAGCTCGTTTTTCTCCACCTCAGTAGCGCCTTTGCTGGTCAGAACAGAACGCCCGAATTGGGCCGCCATCTGCACCTGATGGCCCATGCTGCAGGTCATAAACTCCTGCTCTGGCGCAAAGGCGGTATAGCTGTCGTCGCCCAGTCCGAGCGCCGTCGTCTCAAACAAGCCACTGTAATGCACCCGGTTGGTGACAAAGACCTGTTCCAGCATGATATCGGCGCCGAGCACCTGACCGGTGCGCGGGTTAACGAAATGCGGCCCATACCCGCCGAAGCGCGGCCGCGGCGACGCTGTCCAGCGCAGGACATTATAGCGGATATCCCCCGCATCCCAATCGGCGTCATCGGGCTGGATCTTCACCTGAATGGCGTCCTTGAAACCGGCCTTCTCGAATGCCTCGTTCCAGGTCAGCAGCGCATCGCGGATGGTGTCGCGATATTCCACCGGTGTTGTGTTCTCGATCCAGTATACGATCGGCTCCACCGGCTCTGACAGCGCGGCTTCGGGATTTTTCTTCACCAGGCTCCAGCGATCAATCACATCCCGGTAGGGGGTGGCGCTATGGCTGATCATATCGGTGGCGCGCTGGAAGAAATAGCCGACCCGCGGATCGTCAAGGCGGGGTTTGAAATCATTTTTCGGCATCTGGATGAAGCTGTGCTGCAGGGTCAGCTTGCCATTGCGGGGCAGGCCGCCGATATTATCGCGGTCCGGCATGGCCTTCGAATCATCAAAGACGTAATCAACAATCACATCGGAATTTTCCGGATAATTGTTGATATCGGTGATTTTCGACTTGCTGCTGCTCAGCTTGCCCGGGCCATATTTGCCGGCATCCTTGTCGCCGGGACGTTTGTCCGGGGTCAGCTGGGTCAGGGCTTCGCTCAGAAACATTTTATCCACCGGAATAAGAAAGCGCTTCTTATCCGCGCTGGTGGCTTTGATCTCGGCCGTCGCCAAAACGGCGGAAGACACATTGGCGTCAGCAGAGCGGCTGATCGGGTTTTCCGGATTGTAATAGAAGTTGGTGTTTTCCTCAATAAAATCAATGCGGTTATAATGTTTGGCGAGAGAGAAAACCTGGTTATTTCCGGTCGCGCCACGGAACGCCAGACCCGGCACTCCGGTCACGCCATTATGAACATAAATGAAATAGATGAATTCCTGGTTCAGCTGGTCTTCGCTGATTTCCATAAATAATTCGCCTTTTTCCTTATCACGGTAAAAGGTGAACAGACCTTCGATCTTTTCCTTATCCTCAACAAAATCGGCAAGCGCCTTGTCTTTATCTTTTTTGTCAGCCGTGTCGTCTGATGCTGTATCGCCCGGCTTTGCGCTGTCCATGATATTCTCTTCAGGCGCGGTTTCCCCGTCCTGAACCACAAAAGCACCCGTCTGATCCTGATCCGCCATCGCCGGAAGGGCGAAGCTGGATACACTTAACGCTAAAATCCCCGCGAGTACGGACGCTGAACTTGTTTTTATTGTCATTCGTCTATTTCCTAGTTTTATTACCCCTAACACCCCTCAGAAATAGTTTTAGTTCACCGCAGATGATGGCCATCTTCGAAGAATGAGTCAATTATATTGTAGATACATTGCGGGAATATTACGTCTGCCAGTCGCCGGCAAAGGATTGCCAGAGGGCAATGGCGGCGATGGCGGCGGTATCGGCGCGCAGGATTCGGGGACCGAGGGTAACCGGCACCACCTGGGGCAAGGCCCGGATCAGGGCGCGCTCTGCATCGCTGAACCCGCCTTCGGGGCCAATCAGGATCGCCCATTTGTCCGGCCGCCCCTGCCAGGCGTTGACCTCTTCCACCGCCCGGCCCACGGGGTAGCAATTCTGGTCGCCCGCGCCGTCCTCATCACAGAACATGATCAGGCGATCCTCAGGCCAGTCCGCCAGCAGGTCGGTCAGTTTGATCAGCGGCGCAACCTGTGGCACGGTCATGCGCTCGCATTGTTCGGCTGCTTCGATGGCGCTGAGACGGATTTTGTCTTCCTTCAGACGGTCGAGATTAGTGCGGTCGGTCAACACGGGCCGGATCAGGGACACCCCAAGCTCCGTCGCCTTTTCCACCATATAATCAAGTCGGGCCTTCTTGATCGGGGCAAACAGATACCACAGGTCAGGTTCCGCGACCTGGGCCGCGATATTTTGACGCACAACAACCATCGCCCGGCCCTTGCCGGTTTTAACGATTTCCGCCATCCAGTCGCCGTCGCGGCCGTTGAACAGGGTCACCGGATCGCCCATCTTGCGGCGCATGACATTAACCAGATAATGCCCGGGGTTGCCATCAAGAAGAAGTTCCGCCCCGACCTTCAGGTCCTGGTCAATATAAAGCCGTGCGGTATGTTTGGTCGCCATGGGGGTATAAACACCTTGAGATCATGATATAATTTTTGCCAATGATAGTTTTTTATTCTAAACAGGGCAAATGACAAAAATCGAAAACCGCATAAAAGTCGCGCCGAAAGACACCATCCGCCAAGGCTGGGTCAACCGCCTGTCGCCGGACTTTGCCTGGCCCTATCTGCAATTGATGCGCGCCGATCGGCCGATTGGCGTCTGGTTGTTGCTGTGGCCCTGCCTGTGGAGCATCGCGCTGGCCAGTCACTGGCAATATTGGCAGCCGGAGAACTGGCGGTTTTATCTGCCTAACCTCGGGCTGATGGGCCTGTTTGCGCTCGGCGCCTATGTCATGCGCGGCGCGGGCTGCGTGGTCAATGATCTCGCCGACCGGAAATTCGACGCCATGGTCGAGCGCACCAAGGGCCGCCCCCTGCCCAGCGGCCGGGTTAGCGTGTTACAGGCTTTTCTGTTCCTGGGCGCGCTGTGCCTGATCGGGCTTGCGGTACTGCTGCAGATGAATGATTTCACCATATGGCTCGGCGTGGGTTCGCTGGCGCTGGTGGCGATTTACCCCTTTATGAAACGCATCACTTACTGGCCGCAGATCACCCTCGGGCTGACGTTTAACTTCGGTGCCCTGATGGGCTGGTCGGCGGTGACCGGCGGGCTGGAAGCACCGGCGCTTCTGCTCTATGTCGGCGGAATTTTCTGGACGCTGAGTTATGACACGATCTATGCCCATCAGGACAAGGAAGACGATATTCTGATCGGCGTGAAATCCACGGCCCTGAAACTGGGAGCCACGACGCCGAAATGGCTCGCCGGTTTTTTTATCCTGATGATCGGCTGTTTTGCCACGGCGGGATTTATGGCCGGGACCGGCGCCGGTTTTTACATCGGCCTCGCTCTGGTGGCAGGACATGCTCTCTGGCAGCTGAAAACCCTTGATATTGATAATGGCGAGATTTGTCTGCGGCTGTTCAAGTCAAATCAGCGTCTCGGGCTGCTGCTGTTTCTCAGTATTTTGGCCGGACATTACATCTAGCGGCTATCGGCGATGATTTTTTCCATAAAGGGGACAAGCTTTTCGAACTGTTTCGTCCGGGTGAATTGTTCCCGGTTGGGATTAACACGCCGTTTCAAATCGCCCTTTTGTTTCGTGATCAGAAGTTTTTCCAGATAAGCAACTACTTCATCGACGTCGTTGCTGACCAGGCCAAAATCATTATCCCGTACAATATCGGCGGCTTCGCCGGTTATGCTTCCCGTGGCAAGGATCGGCGTGCCGGACCCGATATATTCAAACAGTTTTCCGGCAATCACACCGTTTTCCTTAGGATCATCCCAGCGCAACAACAACAACAGGTCGGCCTGCTGCTGAATTTTCAGCAAATCCGCCTGAGGAATATATTTGTAATTTTCCACCACGTCCTGCAGGTTATATTTTTCGATCAAGGCCGTATGAGCCGGCGTCAGATCACGAATGCCCTTCGCCGTATAGATCATAAACCGGAAATATTTCGCCTTGTCCCCCATCTTGCCGAGGGCTTCCAACACTAACGACGGGTCGCGTTTGATTCCATACAGCAGGCCGGCATAAATAATTGTGACTTTTTCCGCATCATATGTTTCAAGTGGCGTATCTGAAAAATCTTTCGGATCAAACCCGTTACGGGCAAATTCAACCGGCAGGGTGCTTTGTTCTTTCAGGTCTTTCGCCCAACTTTCCGTGACCGTGATCATGCCCTTGCACTTCCTCAAGGCCATTTTTTCCAGAAAAGTATCTACAGTCCACTGTATGATAGAGGCATTGTAATAGCCATGACCGGTCCACAAATCACGGAAATCCACCACCCAGGGCACATCAAGAATCGTCGCCAGACGGCGGGCGACAAACAGCCCGCTGTGCGGGGGCGTTGTACAGAAAATAATATCCGGCGACCAGCTTTCAAACAGCTTGCGCCCGGCTTTTACACCGTGAGGATACCAGCCGATCATATCGTCTGGGATGTTAGTCAACTTACGATACCACCGACTAAGTGCCGATTCTTTGCCGGATTTTTCGGAACCCGCCTTCGGCTCTCGCCTCCCTTCGTCCAAATCAGGGTTTGCCGAGGCACCAGCTTGTTTCGCAGATTGCACAATATTCCTGACCCGGTGCTTCACTTTATTCGGGATTTCATTAATATTGGTTATATCAGTGAATATAATTCTGTCTTGCGGAATTTCAGCGGTTAATGTTGGAGGATAACCTTTGTTTTCCGGTGCGAGGACCATGACATCATGGCCAGTGTCATGCATATATTTAGCAAATTTATTGATCCGGCTTGCAGAAGCGGGAGAAAAAGGGGGAAAATACCCCGCTACAATTAATATTTTCATTGATATTCCTATAATACTTTTACCCACACTCTACTGGCATAAAATATAAATTTTTCTTATTACACTCGCAATACCGCATAATTCTGCTTCAAACTCAAGCCTTGATATTGATTGACCATCTAGGAACCTGTCAAGCGCCATTATATTATGATGCCTATCATTTAAACCGGGACAGACAGTCACCGCTGATTTTAGTCCCAGTTTTGGTAACCAGTTGAAATGATCATCAGTGTACCAACCATGAGGATAACAAAAATGCACCGGTGTTTTTCCCGTCCACCGTTCCAATATTTTCTGATTTTCCCTGACTTCACCCGCGCAGGCGTCAAATGAAGTGTCTGGCAAAACATGACGGTGGGTATGCAGTTCAATGTCGACCCCCTCATACTGCGCCGACGCGGCGATCATATCAGGCCCCGCGAGCATAAACATTTTTTTTTGCTTTATCTCTTCTATGTTAACCTGAAGAACTTGTCCGATAGTTTCGCAAAAAAAATAACGTTGCGGCAACGGATAATGCGCCTCCAGATGATCTAATATCCGGTTCACCGTCTCTTCACGTTGGGTCTTGTCAGCCGTATTCATCTTACCAGAAAGCCCGTCAAGTTGCAGACTTACCAAATCAATCTGCTTCAGCGGGCTTTTCCAAAAAAGATATTGTAGGAAAACATTCAATACGGGCACCTGTTTCTCGGCATAATAACTGGTGATGTATATGGTCACCGGGAAATCATGCTGCTGCAGGATCGGCAGCGCTTTGCTGAAGGTGCCTTCCCAGCCATCATCGAAGGTGATGACCACACTGTTGTCAGGCAAATTCCCCTTTTTAAGTCCCTTCACCGCCGCCGCAAGGGAAATGACCTGATAGCCGGATTTCACCAGCAGGTCCATGCGATGACGGAACAGCTCCTCTGTCATAAACAAAGTCGGCTTAAAAACATGTTCGTCCTGAAAAGCAATACCGTGATAGCAGAGGATACGCAGTTTTTTATGCTGGATCTTCCGGGAAATCCCGAAGGCGCCGGTATATTTGAGTAGAAAATAAATCAGAATTTTTATGCTTTTCATCATGGCTACCTGAACAGGTCCCGGACAAATTTCTTCATCTGCAGCCCGTAGAGATAACGATCCCCCGGAAACAACAAGTCAGACTTTATAAAAGGATTAAGGAACAGGCCAAGAAATCCCAGAAAAGCCATCAGACGGCCTGTCCGTGCAACATTCCGATCCCTCACCTTGCTCATCATATAGCCAAAGTCTCCTGGCAATGCGTAGCGGACTGATTGAAATTTTTCAGGTTTCAAACGGGGTTCCGGATCAAGATCAAAAAAAGCATCCATCTGGATCTGCGGAAAATTTTTCCCGGCGTAGAGTTCCAGATGCAGCGCCCCCCAATATCTGGCGTTCAGTTCAATAAAATTGAACTCACCAGTATGCCGATCCCATCGATATTCCATCATGGCGACACCGTCCCACCCAAGGTGCCTGATCTTGGCCAGGGCATCCTTGAACATCTCCTCATTTTCCCAAGTATGGCGCAAAGTCGCAAATCCTCCTGTATGAGGATTTTCATGCGTGGCGATAAACTCAGATCGCGCCAATAGTTTCCCGCGATCAAGACAGAGATTAACCGCCGTCTTGACGCCTTTCACATGCGATTGAACGAGAATTTTTTGAACTTTCGGCAAATGGTTCAAAATAGCCTGCGTCGCGTCTTCAATACAATCTGCCCGGATAACGCCTCGTTCACAATTCTCTCCCTGAACGTAGAATTCGTCCAGTTTAATCCATATCGGCAGCCCCATCGCTGTGAGCTGCGCCTCATCCGGTACCGACGCCGCATCTGTAACAATGTAGGTCTTGGGCGTATTCCGGACCAGAAAACCATCGTCCTCCGCCTCAATAAAGCTTGAAAATACATCTGTCTTGCAAAGACATTTATAAACGGTGGCCTTGTCCATATTTCCCGGCATAAGATGGGCGTATTTTGAAAAGCTGCTGTGGATGGCGAGCAGGAAACTTTCACTCGGGACAATGGCAGCGATCTGTTTCTTTGATATCACCTCGTCCAGCCACGGGAAATACTGTTCCCTCCCATAGGCAGGGCAGACGTGTGATTCCGTCGCAAAGTTTGATTTCAGCCCCAAGGCTTGCTCATCACTGGACGCCGCAATCACCCGATAGCCCGCCATGCCCAGCCCCCGAATAACCCCGATCATCCCGAGAGCCTGCGCCTCCACCACCAGAATTGTTTTGTTTTGTCTTACGTCCAGCACCATCTATTCTTTCTCAATCCTTTTTATCTATTCCTCTGCAACGCTCAAGGAATTCTGTACAGGATGCGTCTTAATAATCTAATGGCGAAAACAAATAAAAAAGGGCCCCCTTACAGAAGCCCTTTTTATCATAACATAAAAAACGTTATGTCAGAAGTGGCGCAATCACCAGAGAGACAATCGCCATCACGTTGATCAGGATGTTCATGCTCGGGCCGGAGGTATCCTTGAAGGGATCACCAACCGTATCGCCGACCACCGCCGCCGCATGCACGTCCGAGCCTTTACCGCCCAGATTGCCCTTTTCAATATATTTCTTGGCATTGTCCCAGGCCCCCCCGGCATTGGCCATCATCAGCGCCATCAGCACACAGCCCAGCAACGCCCCGCCGAGCATACCGCCCAGGCTTTGCGCACCGAGGCCGAAGCCGACAATCACCGGCGTCACGATCGCAATCGCACCCGGAATGATCATTTTCTTCAGCGCCGCCGTGGTGGCGATATCAACGCATTTTTCCGTATCCGGATCAGCGGTGCCCTCAAGCAGACCAGGGATTTCCTTGAACTGCCGCCGGATCTCGACGATCATTTCCATCGCTGCATCGCCCACCGCCGTCATGGTGATCGAGGCGATAAGGAAGGGAATGGTGCCGCCGATAAACAGACCGATCAGGACTTTCGGATTATCAAGACTGAGACTGAAGCCCGGCACATGATGGGTCACCGTCGCGACAAACGCCGCGATGATTGACAGCGCCGCCAGCGCCGCCGCGCCAATGGCGAAGCCCTTGCCAATCGCGGCCGTGGTATTGCCCAGCTCGTCAAGGCTGTCGGTGATGTCACGGGTTTCCTTGCCCAGACCCGCCATTTCGGCGATGCCGCCGGCATTATCGGCCACGGGACCATACGCGTCAATCGCCATGGTAATCCCGACCGTCGCCAGCATGGCAATCGCCGCCAGACCAACACCGTAAAGACCGGCAAACGTGGTGGACACAAAGATAATCACACAGATGGTCAGCACGGGGACGACAACAGACTGCATACCAACCGCCAGACCGGTAATCATCACGGTGGCCGAACCGGTTTCGCCGGACTGGGCGATACGTCTGACCGGGGACCCCGCGGTATAATATTCCGTCACCAGACCAATAATCACCCCGCCGACAGCGCCGCTGATAATGGCGTAGAATTTACCAATATCGATGCCAAACCTGTCGAGAACAAAATAAGCGGCAATGATAAACAGCACCGCCGCCCCCATGGTGCCGGCGCGCAGGGCTTTTTCCGGCGCACTGTTGGACATCAGCTTGACAATGAATATGCCGAGGATCGAACAGATCAGACCCACCGACGCCAGCAGCAAGGGCAAGGACATCAGGTCCGCCTTATTGGCCACCGCCATGGTCGAGGCAAGCGCGATGGTCGCGATCATGGCGCCGCAATAGCTTTCAAAAATATCAGAGCCCATACCGGCCACATCACCGACATTATCACCGACATTATCGGCGATCACACCGGGATTACGGGGATCATCTTCCGGAATACCGGCTTCGAGCTTGCCCACGAGATCCGCACCCACATCGGCGGACTTGGTGAAAATACCTCCGCCCACGCGTGAGAAGAGCGCCACGGTAGAGGCCCCCATACCAAACCCGTGAATGGCTTCCGCATGGGTCGCACCGAAGAAATAATACAGCAGACCAAGCCCCAAAAGCCCCAGAGACGCAACGCAAAGCCCCATGATGGAGCCGCCAAAGAAGGCGACTGTCAAGGCCGCTGCCGCCCCCTTGTCATGGGCGGCTGTGGTGGTTCTGACATTGGCTTTGGTGGCCGAAAACATGCCGAGATATCCGGCAACCGCAGAAGCCACCGTACCGACAGCGAAGGAAATCGCCGTTTCCTGACCAAGAAAAATATACAGGGGAATGATGATTACGATGTTGAAGATCAGCAACATTTTATATTCGCGGTTCATGAAAACCATGGCGCCGATATGAATCTGGTCACCGATTTTTCTGACCTTGTCAGTCCCTTCCGGGTAACTGACCACCATACGATAAAGGATGAATGCTACGAGTAGTCCGACAAGCCCCAAAATAGGGGGGTACAATACTAAATCCGCCATGATATCTCCCTTGGCAATTATTTCTTTAATTTGATTATAAGTCTCTTCCCTAAAACGATATTTTTCCTCTGTTACGAGGTCTGTTTTTACAAAGTAAATAAAACGTTAAGACATAAGACCATTGATAGCAAGATTCATGCTGACAAAAATGATAAATTAGCTATATTGCGCCGCAAACACCTTGAACCACAATTTAAAGCCAAAGAAGTGAACTCTCATGCCTTTAGTCGATAAAATCAGCGCCGGTAAAAATCCACCGGAAGAAATCAACGTCATCATCGAAGTCCCCGCCGGCGGCGCCGCGGTGAAATATGAAATGCACAAACGCAGTGGCGCGATCCTGGTCGACCGTATCCTGCATACGCCAATGCGCTATCCGACCAACTATGGCTATATGCCTCATACCCTGTCGGAAGACGGCGATCCCTGTGATGTAATGGTCGTCGTGGATGAACCTCTGGTCCCCGGCTGTGTGATCCGCGCCCGGCCCGTGGGCGTGCTCCTGATGGAAGACGAAGCCGGCGGCGATGAAAAAATTCTTGCCGTGCCGGATCTGAAAACCGATCCGACCTATAAAAATGTCGATACCTACACCGATCTGCCGGAACTGCTGCTCAACCGCATCCAGCATTTCTTCGAACATTATAAAGATCTCGAAGAAGGCAAATGGGTTAAGGTCACCGGCTGGGAAGGCCCTGAAAAAGCCAAACAAATGATTCTCGACGGCATCGAACGGGCAAAGAACGCCCCCGCCGACGAAGACTAATTCATCACGATTTACCCGATAAAAAGGCGGTCTTCGGATCGCCTTTTTTATGTCGCGACCTGTACCAATTCGGGAATAACTGTCAGGATATTTTACATGTTATGTTATTTGCAAAATCATTAAAAACCCTAATGTGTTGTAAATAAGGCAATTTCTCATAATGGCATACTATTTGCTTAGGTATCTACACAACAATGCTACGGCACCCATAAAAAATGATAATTAAAAGGAAAAGTAATGTTCAAAAAAATAATGTTAGGTACCTTGAGTATTCTCTCGCTCACAATCGTCAGCAATGCCCATGCGGGCGTGCTTTATTTTAGTGAAGACAATAATGGCAATGGCCTTTACACTCTGAATACAACAACTGGCGCCGCCACCAACATCGGCGCATCCGGCGTAACAGGCGCTACTGTTGGTCTTGCTCCTTCAGCCGATCCGACGAAGCTTTATGGTTCAACCTGGACAAATATCGCCAGTACCAGCACAGATGGCAGCGGCGCTCCTATTATCGGTTCCGCCAATGCAGAAGCCTTAGCCTATAATCCCAATACAAACACACTTTATGGCGGCATTAACGGCAGTTTCTTCTCAATCAGCTCGGGTGACTTTTCGACATTGACCCCTCTGTCTGCTCCGGGCACGGATATTGAAGGTCTGGCCTATGGCGGCGGAAATACTCTTTATGGCCTGTCCGGCGCCAATCGCAATCTGTATTCCTACGATATTATCAATGATCTTTGGACGTTGATCGGTGATACGCTTATTGACTTCGATCAATCCGGTTTGGCTTACGATATTGAGAATGGCATCCTATATGCTGTTGGTAATCAGGATAGCTGGCTCTATTCCCTTGATACGACAACGGCACAAGCCACCCGTATCGGCGATACAGGGATCCAAAATGGTGGTGGCCTGGCTTTCGTGGCAATGACCACCGTTCCTGAGCCTGCCCCGCTGGCCCTGCTCGGTCTTGGTTTGTTCGGTCTGGGTCTGGCCCGCAAACGCCGGTCATAACGCCCGGTTCCATATCCTTCAAAAGGCGGTCTTCGGATCGCCTTTTTTATTGCCCCGTTACCCGCTTTCCCCCTATAAGGTTGCCATGTCTTATTCATCACTCAGGGACTTCATCGCCCATCTGGAAAAAACCGGTCGTCTGGTGCGGGTCACAACCCCCGTCTCGACCCATCTGGAAATGACCGAAATTCAAACCCGGGTGCTGGCCGAAGGCGGCCCGGCGATCCTGTTTGAACATGTGATCAAGGAAGATGGCAGCAAAAGCGACATGCCGGTGCTGGTCAATTTGTTCGGCACTGTCGAGCGGGTGGCCTGGGGCATGAACCGGGAGCCGTCCGAACTGCGCGCGCTCGGCGAGACCATGGCTTTTCTGCGCCAGCCCGAACCGCCCGGCGGTTTCAAGGACGCCATTCGCATGCTGCCGATCCTCAAGCAGGCGATGAACGCCCGGCCCAAGACCGTCAAATCCGCCCCCGTGCATGAAGTGGTGCTGACCGGTGATGATATTGACCTGACCAAATTGCCCATCCAAGGCTGCTGGCCCGGCGAGCCCGCGCCGCTGATCACCTGGCCGCTGGTGGTGACCAAAGGCCCGGGTAGCGCGCGGGAAGATGATTTCAATCTCGGTATTTATCGTATGCAGCTGCTCAATAAAAACCAGACCCTGATGCGCTGGCTCAAGCATCGCGGCGGGGCGCAGCATCATCGGCGCTGGAAGCAGCAGAAGAATGAGCCGCTGCCGGTGGCGGTGGTCCTCGGGGCCGATCCGGCAACGATCCTCGGCGCGGTGACCCCGGTGCCCGACACCCTGTCGGAATATCAGTTCGCCGGCCTGATGCGCGGCAAGAAGACCGAACTGGTCGACTGCAAGACCGTGCCGCTGAAAGTGCCGGCGACGGCGGAAATCGTGCTGGAAGGTCATGTGTCGCTGGATGATTATCGCGATGAGGGGCCTTACGGCGACCACACCGGCTATTATAACAGCGTGGAGAAATTCCCCACCTTCACCGTGACCGCCATCACCATGCGCAAGGACCCGATTTACCTGAGCACCTATACCGGACGGCCGCCGGACGAACCATCGGTGCTCGGCGAGGCGCTGAATGAAGTTTTCATTCCGCTGCTGCAACAACAATTTCCGGAAATCGTCGATTTCTGGCTGCCGCCGGAGGGCTGTTCCTACCGCATCGCCGTGATTTCGATCAAAAAAGGCTACGCCGGTCACGCCAAGCGGGTGATGATGGCCACCTGGTCCTATCTGCGTCAGTTCATGTATACCAAATTCATCATCGTGGTGGATGACGACATCAATGTGCGCGACTGGAAAGATGTGATGTGGGCCATGTCAACCCGAATGGACCCGGTGCGCGATACCACCTTGGTGGAAAATACCCCAATCGATTATCTCGATTTCGCCTCCCCCTTCTCGGGCCTCGGTGGCAAGATCGGCCTCGACGCCACCAATAAATTCCCTGGTGAAAGCAACCGGGA